>CAJUIY010000019.1 GCA_910586865.1 uncultured Bacilli bacterium | reverse complement strand
AACGTTCAATCCTGATCAGTGGATTTACTTATTACACTTTTATAGTACCAAACGTGCCACACTTATTCATTATTTACAGAAGGTTCTTCATAAGAGCAATGCCATGATCTTGAATTAGCATTTCTTTTATTAGTGATATGAAGACCTTCTTGTTCTAATAAATGAATGTTTCTTTGGATTAAACCTCCAAGTTGAGTAGGTGTTAATAAAATGTTTGTTTTTGATAAAATATCTGATATTGTGTAATCAAAATCTTTTTTAGCAATAGCATACTTTATAAATAATAAAAGATTATAATCTATCTCATCATCATTATTTTCATCAATAACACTAAATGATTGATTATCATTTCTTTTTAAATTGAGTTCTAATCTACTTAAATCTCTACTTTTGTAATTTAAAGTTAGTTTATTGTAATTATTTTTAGATTCTTTTAATTTAATAATTCCTGATACATCTGCATTAAGTCCAACACTACCCATTGTGTCATCTCTTTTATTTAAATGATGAGTAACGAGTAGAGTAATATTATATTTTCTACATAGTTCTTTTAGTTTTCTAAATACGATATCATTTATTTCTTGGTAATTATTCATATCATAATCAGAATCAAATTTTATATCTTTAAGCATATCAATTATTACAAATAACGGATTGCCATTACTTGTTAAATCATGAATATCTCTTTCAATATCTCTGATATAAAAGTCTGGAATATCGTCTTGATCTATTATGTGTAATTTATCAATATTTGGAGTTAAATTCATCAGTTTGAATCTTTCACTTAATTGATTTAAGTCACTCTCTGTGGTAATATATAAAACGTGAGAGGGATTTACTTTAAAATTCAAAAAGTTTTCTCCTGTAGTAAGAGAGAAGGCAAGTTGCTGGGCAAACATTGACTTGCCAACTTTAGGATGAGATACAAGTAAATAAACTCCATTTGATATCATTAAATTTTCAACAATGATATCTTTTTTTATTGTATTATTAATATCATTTAACTGTTTCACTCAATTCTCCTTCCTTTTTTAATTATTATTCTTGTGGTGATGCATAAATATAGTAAGTTTCATCTAACTCGTTATAAACAATATACTTTTTATGCTTTAGCTTATTAAAAGTCACAATGATTTCTCTTTTACTATCATTACTAATAGAGTATAAGTTGCAATTACTTAGTTCTTCATCAGATTTAATTAATAGAGAATTAAGCATTCCTATTTCATTAAAAGATAAATCTTTAGAATATACAAAATCAGTAATAGTAGTATCTTTCTTAAATCGTTTCAAGCTACTCACCTCCAATCTTAAAAAATATTATGTCCGATATATAGGACATTCTCAATATAACATTGTCCGAAAATATTGTCAATACTATTTGTCCGAAATTATAGACAAAGTTATAAAAAGATGTTAAAATTAGTTTAAGAAGAAAAAAGGGAGAAAGAAGTGGTTAAATGAATTCTCAAGAGCTAAAAAATATAATTGAGTCTGCTAGAGAGAAAAAAGGAATATCTCAAAGAGAACTTGCTAAAGCAACAGGTATAAGTAGAAGCACCCTGAATGACTTAATTAACGGCAAAATAAAAAAAGTAGATATAGATGATCTACGTAAAATAGCCGAAACATTAGATATGTCATTAGAAAATTTACTTAAAGTTGCAGGCTATGATGATTTCTTAGGTTATCTATCTCTAGATAAATATAAAAATAAATCTACTAGAGATTTAAAAAATATGATAGACCAATATAAAAAGTCCGAATTAGATTTATTAGATTTTGATTCTAAGAAAAGAGCTAAAGTAAGTAGTGCTAGACAACAATTATTTAATACAATGGAACATTTAAAGATAATGAAAGATAATAAAGATAGTTTATATACAATAGATAAAGCAATAGAAGATATTAAGTTTGCTTTTGATGAGCTATTAGAGGCAGAGAATAAATACGATTATAGTAAACTGCCAAAAGATTTGTAGCGAAAAGATGTTTTATAAAGATTAAAAAGCAGTTAGTAAAATGCTTTATAAAAAGTAGTATTAAAAATTAATAAATGAAAAATTAGAAATGGAGAAATTATGAAGTGAATAAATTTCAAGAAAAATTAAAAAAAGTAAAAGAGTATAATGATTTAAAGTTTAGATATAGTGATTATGAACCTAAAAATATTGTATTATATGATAGTTATGATGTTAGAAAAATATTTGAAAATATTGATTTAATAAAACCTTTTGAAAAACCGGATATGTATTTTGAATTAGAAGATGTAATAATAGGTATAGAGCAATTTTCTTTTTCTTCATCACCTAAAAATAAAGAAGGAGATTGGCTAACTTACAATTCAAAAATTGTTGACGAAAACATACAACAAGAACATATCAAAACTGGGAAAAATAAATTTTGTGAACATATAGAAGTTAAAAGTTCTTTAAATGATTATAATAATAGCTTTTGCGAAACATTTGAAGATCATTCGAAAAAAATAAGTACTTACAAAACTCATTTAAAAGATATATGTTCTAAAAAAACTGAAATCTATTTTTTAATTAGTGATATGACAATAGATGGAAATATTATAATGTATAATGGTAATCCTATATTCTTTAATCCAACTATGAGTAAAAAAATATTGGATTCGATAAAAAAACACCATGAAATAGATGGATTTATTTTTGAGTGTTCAGCAGTTTTTAATCAATATATATACTTTTATTTAAAAAATACTGAGGATAACTTAAATAAATTATACGAAGAAAATAAAAAATATTTTGGAATAGAATTGGAACCAAATAATTTTACGAGACAAACAACGTTTTATAGATATAAGGATGATGAAAATGAATAATAAAGATTATGAATTAGCAAAAGAAGAATTAAGCAAAATAATATCTAAGAATTTAGAAAATGATATAGATTATGGTAAAAAGTTATTAGCTATATGTAATAGCAAATTAAATCCATGCCCTGTAGAGATTTTAGCAAATACCTATATGGATAATATGGAAAGAAAATATGGTATATTCAATAAAATGTACAATATTGCTAATGGGCGCATAGGTAATAATGGTATTGTAACTGCACCAAAGTGTAATTTTTTAGAAACCCAAGTTTGGATAATTGAAAAAGTAAAAGAAGTGAAAGATTGCAAAGATGATTTAGATAAAGTTAATAAATTATTAAACTTATTAAAGGAGGAAAATAAATGATAAAGAAGCAAAATGTGAAAGAACTATTGGAATTAATGCACTATTCTACAAATGATGACAATATATATGTTAAATCATTTGAACATTCCTCATCAATAATGGTAGATATAAAAAGTGAAGAAATTTTTTACCCAAATGAATTAAAGGTAAATGATAAAACAACGTCTAATTTTGAACATCCTGAAAATTTTGTTGTTTTAGAGTGTGTTACTCGATTATTAGAAAAAGGCTATTTAGCAAGAAATTTAGAACTTGAACCAAGATGGCAATTAGGAAGAGGTGCCTCTGGTGGAAAAGCGGATATTTTAGTTAAAGACAACAATAGTCATGAATTTTTAATTATTGAATGCAAAACTTTTGGAGATGAGTTTGATAAAGCTTGGCAAAAAACATTAATTGATGGTGATCAACTATTTAGTTATGCACAACAAATTAAAAAGACCCAATATTTGTGTTTGTATGCATCTAACATAGAAAATAATAAAATAGTATATACTGATAGAATAATGACTCTAAAAGATAATGAAGATTATTTAAAAACATTAAAGATTTCAAAAAGATTAAAATATAAAGATGCTTCGGATGTTAAAGAATTATACAGGGTGTGGAAAGAAATATATAATTTAGAATATGAAGAAACAGGAATATTTGAAGATGGTATAACTCCATACGAAATAAACAAAGTTTATTCTATTAAGGATTTAAAAATCGTAGGTTTTGAAGATACACAAAAGAAATATAATGAATTTGCTACTATATTAAGACAACATAATGTATCTGGACATGAAAATGCTTTTGATAAATTAATAAATATATTTTTAGCTAAAATAGTAGACGAAATTCAACATCCCAATAATCTAAAATTCAATTGGAAAGGGATTGCTTTTGATGATTATTATCAATTACAAGATAGATTACAAAAATTATATAAAGATGGAATGCAAAAATTTCTTAATGAGGAAGTTACCTATATAGATAATAAGCAAATCCTTGATACATTTAAACTATTTAAAAATGATCCAGATGCAACAAAAGATAAAGTTATGGAATATTTTAGAGAATTAAAGTTCTTCACGAATAACGATTTTGCCTTTATAGATGTACATAATGAAGAATTATTTAAGCAAAATTCTGAAATTCTTTTAAAAATGGTAAAAATGTTTCAAGATATTAAATTAAAAACTGAAGAACAAAATCAATTTTTAGGAGATTTATTTGAAGGCTTCTTAGATGATGGTATTAAACAAAGTGAAGGGCAATTCTTTACTCCGCTTCCAATAACAAGATTTATAGTTTCTTCATTACCTTTAAAAGAAATAATAGAAGAAAATGATAATTATCCAAAAGTAATTGATTATGCTTGTGGCGCAGGACACTTTTTAAATGAATATGCCTCACAAGTAAAAAGATTTTTTAGTACAGAAGAAGAATTACAAAATTGTTATTCTGAAATAGATGGTATAGAAAAAGAATATCGTTTATCAAAAGTTTCTAAGGTGTCAGCATTTATGTATGGTCAAGATAGTATTAACATTACCTATGGAGATGCCTTAGCAGATAATAAGAATATAAAAGATGGTCAATATGATATATTAATTGCTAACCCACCGTATTCTGTTAAAGGCTTTTTAGAAACATTAACAGAGGATGAAAGAAATAAGTATCAATTAACAAAATTAGTTAATAAAAATGCTTATTCTACTAACAACTCAATAGAAACTTTCTTTGTTGAAAGGGCAAAACAATTATTAAAACCGGGAGGAGTTGCTGGAATTATTTTACCTGCATCTTTATTAACTAATGGAAGTAATCTTTATACAACAGCTAGAGAAATAATATTACAATACTTTGATATAATTAGTATTGTTGAATTGCCAAGTGGAACTTTTGGGGCAACAGGTACAAACACAGTTATTTTATTTTTAAGAAAGAAAGATGATAATCCTTCTTTAGCAGAACACTATAAAAATAGAGTAAATTCTTGGTTTAATGGAAACTTTGAAAAAGATAAAGTGTTTGATGACAAAGATATATTATTGGAATATTTAAATCTACATAATATTGAATATAATGATTATATGGAATTATTAAATGCACACAACATTAATGATAACTTAAAAGAAAATGATATGATAAAATCATATTTAAATGATTCAAAGGTAAGAACAATAAATAAAATTTTAGAAGTTGAAAAAGATAAACTATATTATTATATGCTTGCTTCTAGTCAAAAAAATGATGTTGTAATAGTAAATGCTCCATCTAGTAAAGAAGAAATAAAAAAATATCTAGGCTATGAGTGGTCAAATAGAAAAGGCTCAGAGGGAATAAAATATATTGGAACTAACATTAATGGTAATGATGATACTTTATCAAAAAATAAAGGCATTGAAAAAGTTGTTACACCATTATTTAACCCTACGAACTTATATGATGATTTAAAAATAAACATGGCAATAAATTCTAATTATTTAGATAATGAAATTCAATGTGACTATGATAATTTGTTCATGTACGACTTGATAGATTTGTTAAATTTTACAAAAACAACATTTGATAAAACCATTAGTTTATATAAAGAAACTAGTATTGAAATTAAATCTAAGTATGATAGTGACTTACTTGGAAATGTATGTGAAGTTTCAATTGGCGGAACTCCATCAAGAGCAATATCAGAATATTTTCAAGGAAATAATTTATGGGTGTCAATAAAAGAAATGAATGGGCAAGTAATAAATGATACTAATGAGAAGATAACTGATGAGGCAATAAAAAATTCTAATGTTAAATTAATACCAAAAGGGACAACATTATTAAGTTTCAAATTGTCTATAGGTAAGACAGCTATAGCGGGCAAAGATTTATATACAAATGAAGCAATTGCTGGTCTAATACCAAAAGACAAAGAAAAACTACTAGATAAATATCTGTTTTATCTATTTAATGCAAATGTGTTAAATACAACTGCGATTGGAAAAAAGGCATTTGGAAAAAGCTTGAATAGCACTTATTTAAAAAATAACATAAAAATCCCGATTCCGCCAAAAGTTATCCAAGAACAAATAATTAATGAATGTGAAAAAGTTGATGCAGAATATATTAAAGTTCGAATGAGTATTGAAGAATATAAATCAAAAATAGAACAAGTACTTGTGATGGGGGGGGCAATCATCAAGCAATGATGTAAGATTATCTGATTCAACTAAATTTAAATTATCTATAGGTGATAGAGTATTAAAAAATGAATTAAAGGAAGATGGCTTAATTCCTGTCATTAGTGCTAATGTTAATGAAATATTTGGAAAAGTAGATAAAGAGATGATTGACGATTATTCATCACCTTATATTTTATGGGGAATAGATGGTGATTGGATGGTAAATTATTTAGATACAGGAATTAAATTTTATCCTACAGATCATTGTGGGTATATCCAAATAATAGATAATAATATTAATCCGATTTATTTTGCTAAAGTATTAGAGATAGAAGGAAATAAACAAAGATTTTCTAGAAGTAATAGAGCCTCTATAGATAGAGTTTCTTCACTAATTATTAGGCTACCAGATATTAATATACAAAATAACATTGCTAAACAAATTCAAGACTTAGTCAAAAAGATAAATAGCTTAGAAAACTTGTTAAGCGAATATGACAATAAAAAGAAAGAAGTTGTTGAAAAAATTTTAAGTTAGTTTAGAATAGAAAGTACTATTTTTCACATTAAAAGAAAAAATAAAAAATATAATGACACTATGACAGCTGTTTTATGTAAGAGATATATACATTTATAGTGTCATTGTGTCATTATTAAGTGGGAATATAATTGGAAGATAAAATAATAAAAGAATATATTGAAAATGAATTTTTAGATTTTAAAATAAAACTATATGAGTGGGATAATTCAGATTCAAAAAGTTATTTTTGTCAGATGTGATATGCATGGTAAATTCTTCAATCACTGGAGACAAATTTATAATACTTGGTGCAAAAGTCAAACCTAATGGAGAACGTATCTTAAAGGGAAATATAGTTATACATGACTACAAATTTATGATATACTATGTACAATAGAAATCTATTTTAATAATAGATTTTTTTCTATTATAAGGAGGATGTAATAGATATGAATGAAATTGTACCAGAATTTAATGATTACCTAATAATTGACTCTTCTGATATTTTGAGTGATTATTTAGAATTAGGAATTGATAGTATTTTAGAAAATGATAATTTAAAAGAAATACCGATTGTAAAAACATTTATAAGTGTTGGTAGAATAGCAAAAAATATTGGAGAAAGAAATTTATTAAAAAATCTTATTATATTTTTAAATGAACTTAATAGTGGAAATATAGATAAAGAAAAACTAAAAAAACATAAAGAAGAATTAAATCAAAATCCTAAGAAAGCTGAAAAAGAGTTAGGTAGAATTTTAATTATACTTGAACAAACCCTTGATAATATAAAATCATCAGTGCTAGGAAGATTATATAAAGCCTATATTAATCAAGAAATAGACTGGGATTTATTTGTTGAATTTAGTGAGATAACTAATAGGCTTTATGTCAATGATTTAAGTACATTAAAACTGATTTATTATGGACAATTAAGTGATACAACTGATAGAGATGATTTATATAGAATAGAAAGACTAAATTCATTGGGCATTATTGGGCTTGCTCCTAAAGCAATTTTTATTGGTAATACTAGCAGCAGACAAGATAGTTATATAACTTTGAATAAGATAGGAAAAATATTTTCAAGTATAATATTTGGATAATTGGAGGATTTATGAAAAAAATATTTAACTCAATCATTAACTTTTTAAAAAATATATTTGGTCAGGATATTAAAATATCAATAGAAAAAAAACAAAAATATAATATTAATAAAAACAAAAAGTGTAATGTTATAATAAATGATAATGGTGATGAGTATGGCAAAAAAAAGTAATGCATTAATTAATATGGAGGATAAAACTAATGCGATGGTTAATGTAGAAAAAAACAGTAAATGTGATATAAATATAACAATCAATCAACTGGATGAATTATCATATGACAATATAAGAAAAAACTATGAAGATGTTGTTGCATTAGAAAATGAATTCTCTGATAGACTTGAATTTGGTCAGGATGTATTAACAAAAAAATTATTACCAAAACAGTTGCAATCTGATTTTGAGATAGCACCAAGATATAGTGGTAACAAAGTTGAATTTGAGACAAAAGCAATTACATCTGATGCGTATAATAAATTTCCACTAAGAATAAATTACACAATGCAGTTTAAAGATGCTGATGAAGCAAAAAGCTTTCGAGAAAACGGACTTAATAAATTAATAGAAGAAGCTGAAAAAACTAGAAAGCCAGTTGAAATAACAAATATCACAAGTATGAAAGAGTTTATAGGAGAGTATGAAGATCCTGTTGGATATGCTAATAAGCATGGCTGTGAAGGAATTAAATTATATGTTTGCCCTTCACCATTACCACCTGCTCAAAAATATAGTATAGATATATTTAATTCGGATTTATCATTTAATATTGAAACAAATTTACGCCTTAAGAATAGAGAAAAGGATAATATTATTTTAACAAATGAAGAATCTGACGATGAACCATATAATGTAATGATTTCCCTTAGTGATATTAGTAAGAGTGATGATGGTTTAAATGGAAGGTTTAATATTACTGTTTCTTTAAGAGAAAAATACAAGAATAGATGCGAATATTGTAAAGAAATTATAAAATATCAATTTTTGATTGAAGATTCAGATAATCATATTCAGATAAGTAATGTTGATTTAAATATCAATATTTTTACATTTAATAGTTGTGGTAGCATAAATCATAATAATAAAGATTATAAAAGAATTAATAGATTATTAAGCTTGATTGATAAAGTAATTTTTATTTCAAAAGTGAAAAATATAGATATTTCTTTTGATATAGATTATTTCTTCGAAAATGAGGAATTGATTAATTTATTATATAATGAGAGCATTGGAAAAAATTATAAAGGAAAGAAGAGAATGACATTTAATAGTCAATTACCATTGTGCAAAGAATCAGAAGAATTTCTCAGTAAAAAAAATAATTTTAATGTTACTTCCGAGTTATATTATCTAGATTTATTTGGTACAAGAATTGAATTAAAAACAAATATTATAACTTTTAATGATTGTTCTATTATTAATGTTATAAAAGATGACAAGAAATATGACGTGAAATTAGAAGCGTCAAATATAAAATTTAATATTAAAAAGAATAAATAGGACCTGCTCAGGCTCTTAAATAATTAATAGCAAGCGATTAATTATAAAAAAGTTTAGTAATAAAACCCTAGTAGCCACCACGCTACTAGGGTTTTGTTTTGGTTATAAGTTTCTTACTTAATTACTACCTTGTGTCTATACTGCATTCATCCAACCCTTTGCCTCATACCTCCTGATAAACTGGATGGATACTTATCCATAAAATCGCCAAGACCATAGGTTTTTAAAAGATTAATAACATATTTCTTATTTTCTTCTGTTAAGGATTTTGTAATTTCTAAACCTAATAGACAGTTATCTAAGATGGTTCTCCAAGGAAATAGAGAATCTTTTTGTAGCATATATCCTAAAATACAATTTTCTTTATTAAAATTGATGAATCCGCCCGAAGAATCGATTAAACCTGAAAGAATGGAAAGTATTGTTGACTTTCCACATCCACTAGGACCTACAATAGATAAAAATTCTTGATCGTATACATCAAATGAAATATCATCTAATGCTTCTACTTCTCCTGTTTTATCATGATAGGTCTTTTTTAAGTGGTTAATTTCTAATATTTTATCTTTCATACATTAAATCTTCAAACTTTACTTTTTCATCAAGTTGTTTTGCATCTTGCATAATTTCTTGAAGGTGGTTAAATGATTCTTCTGTAAATTCTGTTGTTGTAGGCCAAGCCTCAATTTTACGATATCTTTTAACAGCTTCTTCTAAATCATTTAAGGAAGTATCTGGAAATTGATTTAGGATGGTTTCTGCTACTTCTTTATCGCTATGATTATGCACATAATCAAGTCCTTTTTGAATGGCTTTTGTAAAGTTATTAATTAGTTCTTTGTTTTCTTTTAAGAAACTTTTACGAGCAGAGTAAGAAGTATAAGGTACCACACCACCTAATTCTCCAACACTCGCTACGACATGCCCATAACCTTGTTGTTCCACTTCTAAAGCAGTAGGTTCTCTTAGTGCAAGAATAAGAAGTCTCTAATAGTATTTAAAATAATATAAAGTATGATATGAACCCCGTTTCTTGGACATAGAAACGAGGTTTTTATATGAGTAAATTAAGTTATGAAGATAAAATAAATATTTATAATGAAAGAAAACAAGGAAACAGTGTAATTAATATTTCTAAGAGATATGATGTTAGAAAAGATGTAATAAAGTATTTGATTAGATTAATAGATAAGCATGGATATGATATTTTAAGAACAAGTAAAAATAGAATTTTTACTAAAGAAGAAAAGGAACGAATTATTAATAGAGTTTTAATAAATAATGAATCTGCCTGTTCTGTAGCTATAGATGAGGGATTATTAAGCCAAGGTATGCTTCAAAATTGGATTAAAAAATATAATGATATGGGTTATAATATAGTTGAACGAAAACGTGGAAGGAGTCCAACTATAATGAAAAAATCAAATAAAGCCAAAAAAACTGAAACTATTGAAGAAGAAAACGAAAGACTTAAAAAAGAAAATTTATACTTAAAGGCGGAGCTAGAATACTCAAAAAAATTGAGAGCCGTTGTTCAAGCAAGGAAGAATCAACAACAGAAGAAAAAGTAAATGTTGTAAGTGAACTTCGGCTAATATATCCATTAATGATTCTTCTAAAAGTATCTGGTTTAGCTAAATCAGTATATTATTATACTTTATCTAAGAAAGATAAAGATGATAAGAATAAAGAGATAATAGAAAAAATTAAAGAAATATTTACTAACAATAAAGAAAGATATGGTTATCGTAGAATTACACTAGAACTTAAAAATCAAGGTTATAATGTTAATCATAAAAAAGTGTATAGAATAATGGTTAAGTTAGGATTAAAGCCTTTAAAAAGAAATAAAAGAAAGTATTCGTCATATAAAGGAACAGTTGGTAAGATAGCAGATAATTATATTAATCGAGAATTTTATGCAGATAAACCAAATCAGAAATGGTACACAGATGTAACAGAATTCAATCTTCGTGGAGAAAAGATATATCTATCACCAATATTAGATGGATTTAATGGAGAAATAATATCTTATAATACTTCTAAATCGCCTAATTTAGAGCAAATTAATGACATGCTTAATAAAGCATTTGATAATAAAGATTTAGAAGGATTAATATTTCACTCAGATCAAGGATGGCAATATCAACATCAATCTTATCAACAAAGATTAAAGAATAAAGGTATAAGACAAAGTATGTCTAGAAAAGGAAATAGTATGGATAATGGCATGATGGAAAATTTTTTTGGACTATTAAAAACAGAAATGTTTTATGAGCAAGAAGATAAATATAAAAATACAGATGAATTAATATTAGCGATAGATGACTATATTAATTACTATAATTATGATAGAATTAAAGTAAAATTAAAAGGATTGTCTCCTGTGAATTACAGGTTACATTCCTCTAATTAGAAACTAATAATAAACTGTCCAATTCTTGGGGTTCAGTTCAGTATTGGTTATTTTTTTAGAAAAACTGTTATAATAGTATTGGCAAAGATTTTTAAAAAGAAGTAAGAATCTTATGATTGTAAAACTAGAAAATGATTGAGAAGGATTAGAAATGAATAGAGAAGATATTAGAAGGTAGTGAGAAAATGAAAGATATTATTAAAATGTTTGATAAAGATGAAACAAAGTTTGCAAAAGAAGCAGTTTTAGAAGCAAAGAAAAAGAAAGGAGAAATTAATAATTATTTATTAGAACACGTAAATGAATTTTCTAAAAATCTAGAAAAATATAAAGATGAACAATGTCCAATAAGTATTATATATTCTATATTTTTGTTGGCGGAATTTGAAGAAAAGAAATTATTCCCAATATTAATTAAGGTGTTTGAAAATCCGAAATATAATCCAAATAAAATAATAGGATATGGTTTAACTGATAGATTAGCTTCCATTTTAGTTAGTGTATTTAATGGTAATTTTAGGAAACTAAACGCTATTATAGAGAACAAAAAAATAAACGACTATATTAGAGGACAATTTCTAAGATGTTATATCTATTTTTATGATCATAACATGATTGATAGTAAAGAGTTAGAAAAATATTTATTACATATTATAAAGTTATATGACTATGAAGATGATACTATCTATGATGCTATATTGGAAGTAATTATTAATGCTCACTTATTTAGTATGTTAGAAGATGTTAAAAAAATGTTTCGCCATGGAGTAATAGATACTATGATAAGAGGGGCCTATGATGACTTTATTGATTCTATTTTTGACTACGATGATACTTTTGACAAGTTTTCTAAAATTGAAGATATAATCGAAGAGATGTCTTGGTGGGCTTGTTTTAATGAAAAAGAGGAAGATAAAGATTCTGATACAAAGATGTCAAAAGAAGAACTTGCTAAGTATATAGAAGATGATTTAAAAGGATTAAATAAAAAAAGTACTAAAGTAGGTAGAAATGATCCATGTCCTTGTGGGTCTGGTAAAAAATATAAGAAATGTTGTATAGACAAGAAAGAGAGTACTTTACCATATCAAATCTTGATAGATAAAAGCTTAAGTGAGTATCCAAAGAAAAAAGATAGTGAAGAAAAATATGACTTATATGATTTTTATACGGAAGAGAATATAGAATTAGATAAGTTGCTATATAAAGTATTAAAGCAAAAAAGAATTCCCCTATATATAAAAAGAGATTATAGTACCGAAGATAAAATTAATCTCCAATATTGTGAGATGGCCTTCGAAAAAATAAAAAATATTGTAAAAAAAGAAAAATTTAATACACTGGAAGATTATGATAATAAGGTATCAATTCACTATAGTATTTATCAATTTTATCAAAAGTATAGTGATTTGTTAATTGGATTATTAAAGAAACCCCTTTGTAGCAAAAAAAATCAATATTTGGATAACTTAAAGGAATTATCAGACTTTTTTTACAGTAACTTTGACTTAATGAATAATAATGAAATACTTTTCTTAAATACAAAACACGCACAATATAGTTTGGAAAATAAACTTGATGAAGGAATTCAATTTTTTGAAGAAAAGCTAGAAAAATGTCTTCCAAGTTTAAAATATGATATATATTATTATTTATTTGATTTATATATGTGCAAATATGATGACATATCAAAGATAGAAAAATTGATTGATAAAGAAAAAGATGAAAATTTAAAAGAAGAATTAGAAGAATTAAAACTAGAATTTATGGACTTTTAGATTTAAAAAAGTAGCTAAAATTATAGTATTTGATATAAAAACAATAATTGAAATATTGTAGAACCTCTCTTTACTTAAAAGATACTACTAAGAGGATGAGAGAATATATGAGAACTATATATAGTAAATTAGTAAATAGTCATAATCACATGGTTTCAGTGCAAAGTGGTTGACAAGGAATAGAAAAAGGGTATTCTATGGAATGATTTCATACATTAATTATTTTTATCATAAGGAGAATTAAAAAATAATTAGTAAAAATATTCTGAATAAAAAGGAATACTAGAAATTAGATGGGAGAGTTTTATGAAATATAAATTAATCGCTATGGATTTTGATGATACATTATTAAATAGTAAGAAAGAAATTGGAGAGAAAACAAAAGAATGCTTAAAAAAATACAAAGAAAAAGGATATAAAATAGTTGGAGTAACGGCAAGAGCATTGTTAAGTGCAAAAAAGGGTGTTCCCTTTGATTTATTTGATTATCTAATACTAAATAATGGCTGTAATATGTATGATGTAGGAAAGAACAAAGAAATTGTAATTGGAAAATTAGATACAAACTGTGTGTCAAAAATTACAAAACTGGTAGATAAGTTTATGAATCAAGTAGACTATGTAGATTATATATCGGGAACTACCTATTATTCTTATAAAAAGAAAAAGAGTACAGTTTCTTTTATAAAAAATATTCATTCTTTAGAGGAGATAAAAGAAGAAGTATTACGTATGAATATTTTTTTGAAAGATTGGAGTCATATTGTAGAATTACAAGAATTAATTAACCAATATCATAAAGATGTCAACTGTTTTATCATGCAAGATTCTGGCTCTGAAAAACAATGGTTAGTCGTGAATCCAAAGGGAATTGATAAGAAATTGGTTTTGGAAAGTTTAGGAAAACAGTGGAAGATAGGACTTTCTGAAATGATTTTTTTTGGAGATGGGCTAAACGATTTAGTGATGATGGAAAGTGTAGGTTGTAGTGTTGCAATGGGAAATTCATTGGAAGTAGTGAAAAAGAAAGCTAATTATGTCACCTTATCAAATGATGAAGATGGTATTGCCGTATTTTTAGATAATTATTTACAAGAAAATAAATATTAGTATCTATTATTATAACGAATCTCATTTTCTCTCATATGTTATTATGAGGTGAAAGTATGAATTTTGATTATCATTTTGGAAATCAGTATTATAAATATTGTGGTGATTTAGGAATAAAAGCTACCGAATATGAGATTATGGCACCAGAGCAATCTCAAAAAGAACAACCGGGAAAAGAATATTTAATGAATCCATTACCTATTTTTGATAACCCAAATTATCGTGGAAGTGGGAAACTAAATGGAAAAGTAGCAATTATTACGGGAGGAGATAGTGGTTTAGGACGTGCTGCGGCGATTGCTTTTGTAAAAGAAGGAGCGAAAGTAGTGATTCCTTACTATAACGAACATAAGGATGCAGAGTATACCAAAAAATATATTGAGAATTTGGGTGGAGAGTGTATTTTACTGTCAGGAGATATTTCAGATAAGAATTTCTGTCATAAGATTGTAGAAAAAACCATTCAAACATTTGGTAAAATTGATGTTTTAGTAAATAATGCCGGAGTTCAGTATCAACAAGATACCTTAGAAAATATTAGTGAAGAACAATTTGATAGAACGATGAAAGTAAATGTTTATGGTATGTTCTATCTAACGAAAGTCGTATTACCTTATTTAGCATCAGGTTCATCTATTATCAATCTATCCTCTGTTACTGCTTTTTATGGTGATCCACAATTAATAGATTATGTGACAACAAAAGGAGCAATTGTTGGCTTTACGAGAGCACTGGCTAGAAATTTAGCTCTAAAAAATATTCGTGTTAATGCCATTGCCCCAGGATTTTTCTGGACACCATTACAACCTGCTTGTTGGGTAAAAGAAAAAATTCCTTCTTTGGGTAGTAACTCTGCTATGGCAAGAGGAGCAATGCCTTATGAACTAGCTCCAACCTTTGTCTTTTTAGCATCCGATGATTCTAGTTATATGACAGGACAAGTTATTCACAATAACGGTGGAGAAGTAATGGGATAAGTGTCGTATTTTTATAGGCTCTAACTTAAATATCTCTAAGTTAGAGTTTTTTTGGAGTAAAAATTTTACTTGCTAAAATAATACATTGTGTTAAAATAATGACAATTGGGTGGTATTATGAATTGTAATAAATTAATCATAAAGTATAAAGGGGTCTATATTTTAAATCAAGAAAAAGAAGAAATTGATTTTATTAAAATACCAAATTATGTAGGAAGTAGAAGCGACTTTTATAATATTGATATTTTTATCTCTTTGTTATGTTCTAATTATTTAAATGATTCTTATGAAGCAAAGAAAGGCTTTACTTATGAGGAAGGGTTAAAAGTCTTTTCTTCCTTTGACCCAGACTGTATAAAACAATTAAATGTAGATGTCTTTTTATATGATTTGGATGAACAACTATTTTATAGTACAAAAGAATTCATGAGTTTATATGAAAATTATTTAGAAAATCTACCTGGAGATTTAAAGTATTTTAGTTATGAAGAACTCCTTAGAATAGAAAAAGAATCCAATCGAAATCAAAACTATCAAAAGATAGAAGAAGATAGTCCTTTCTTATTTAGGAAGCCCAATCAAAAAGTAAATAGTAAACTATTTAAAATATTACAATCGTTACATAGAGCAAGAGGAGAAAAAGAAGTATTATTATTATATTCTGGTGGAAAGGATAGTACTTTATCTGCCATTCGCTTAAGAAAAGAAGGATACCATGTTCATTTTTTTCATTTCAATAATGGCTTTTTGTTAGATGAAGATAAACCTTATCTTACTTTTTTAAATACCTTTGATAAAGAAAATGGCTATTCGTTTGATTATGAGAATCATTCTATTGATATTCAAAATTTGTTTGAAAATTATTTTTTCAATTGGAAAGAACAGTATGGTGATGTTTTAGAGGATGCCACTCTCGATTCTGAAATTAGATGTTTGTCTTGTCGAATGGCAATGTATACAGAAATACTTTGTTATGCCAAAAAACATCATTTTAAATATATCGCAGAAGGTGCTAGGATTAGTCAGAAATTTATGATAGAACATCCTGCTATGATTCATCGATTAAAAGAGTTGGCTGCTAACTATCAGATAGAATTACTATATCCTGTTCTTACTCTAGAAGATGATTTTAAAGAAATGCAGGAACTAATCAAATATGGTTTTTCTTCCAAAAGTTGGGAATCAAAATGTCTATTAGGAAGAAAGCCAATGGAAAAGACAAAAGAAGAAGAAAAAATCATACTTGGATATTATGAAGATATCATAAAACCGAATATGCAAAAGAAATTAAATCGTTTAAAATAGGAAAATAGGAGGTTTCGAATGGAAGAAATTGATTTGTTATTGGAAATATTAGATGAGAACTCTTTGAATGCGTATCATCGATTAGTGGGAATAGAGGATGAGACAATTTTGAGTTTAGAAATATGGAATTTAGAAAAAAGATTAAAAGAAACTATCAGAGAAGAACAAAAAGAAAATTCTAGGGAAGGCTTGGTTTCTTTCCTTAATTTATGTTTATACCAAATAAATTGTTTCCTAACTTCAAGAAGAAGTTTGGCATGGGAAGAAAATAGAAAACAGATAGAAGAATCTCGTAAAATGGAAAAGCAATGTTTAAACATGCTAAAACAATCTCTTATTTATTCTTCAAAAGAATTATCTAGTCAAGAACATCATAAAATAGTTTCTTCTATATTTTTATATACCTTAGTTCTTCATCAATTAAGTATTGATAGGAATTATGATAGAAAACAACAATATCGAAAACTTGGATTCTATCAAAAAGATATTTCTGTTCTTCTTCCAGAAGAATATGATAAGGATTTATCTAGTTATAAAAAAGTAGTAGAAAAAGTAAAGCAGTGTACCAGTCGATTGCCAAAAAGTAGGAACGATTAAAAATATCGTTTTTTCTTATCGTATTATTTTTACTTTCTTTTCATAGTTTTATATAAAGGAGAGGAACGATAATGGTAGAAGATAATAAAAAAATAATAAAACAGAAGAAAAAAGAAATGCTTTTAAATGTTGCTCTTTCTCTAAATAAAGAGTTGTTTGATGAGAATAAGATTTCATATAAAATGTATCAATATGCAGAGAAAAATATTTTAAAAGAAATAAAAGAGAATATACCTTAAATAATATAAAAGGGGGAAATACCTTGGATTTATATCTTGTTAGAAAACAACTCAGTATGGGGACTTCTCTTACGGATATGCCTCTTCGAGTAGTTGATTATGCTAGAGTATCTACCGATCATCAAGAACAAAAAAAGTCTTTGAGAAATCAAATAGAACATTTTGAAAAATATATCAAAGAAAACCCAAATTGGATTTATGTAAAAAGTTATGTCGATGAGGGAATTACTGGTACAAGTGATATTAAAAGAGATAACTTTATGAAAATGATTGAAGAGGCAAGAGGTGATAAGTTTGATTTAATTGTTACAAAGGAGATTTCAAGATTTTCAAGAAATACTTTAGATAGTATTAAATATACTAGGAAGCTTTTATCATATGGAGTAGCTGTTTTCTTTGTCAATGATAATATTAATACCGCGATGCCTGATTCGGAACTACGACTTACTATAATGGCTTCAATGGCACAAGATGAAATTAGACGGTTATCAGAACGAGTTAAATTTGGTATGAACCGGGCAATAGAACGTGGAGAAATACTAGGAAATGATATGCTTTATGGTTATAAGAAAGAAAAAGAAACAGGAAAACTTCTTATCATTATGGAAGAAGCAAAAATAATTAGAAGAATTTATGAACTTTATGGAATCGAAAAATTATCTTTAGGAAATATTGTGAAAATATTAAATGAAGAGAATCAAAAAACAGGGATGGGAAAGAGATGGTGTATTTCTACTATCTCTAGAATGATTGAAAATCCTAAGTATAAAGGTTATTATTGCGGAAAAAAGACAGAGATAGTAGATTATATGTCAAAGAAAGTGAGATATCGAAAGAAAAAGGATTGGATTATTTATGAAGATAAAAAAAGAATACCACCTATTATTGAGGAAGAACTATGGGAAAGAGCAAATAAAAGATTAATTTCTAGAAAGAAAGCTTTTCAAAAAAGAAAAGAAGATAAGAGTATTTATAAGAATCGTTATTTATATAGTGCTAAAATTATTTGTCAAGAACATCATAAAGTTTTTCATAGAAGGTTATTTCGAAAAAAAGATCGTGATTATACTTGGGTATGTTCGGAATATTTAAAGAATGGTAAAAAAAGTTGTGATTCACCCAATATTAGAGAATCAGAATTAGATATTATCTTTCAAGATATTTTTTCTACTCTTCAAATAAATCCAGAAGAGATTGTTGAAATCCTTATGAATTATTATAAAAAGATAGATGTACACGCAGGAATAGAAGAACAAATCAAGAGGAAAGAAAAGGAAATAGATAGTATTCATAGTAAAAAAGAAAAGTTGTTAGAACTTAGTTTACAAGGAAGTTTATCTAATGAAGAATTCTGTGAGAGGAATACGAACTATAATGAAAAAATAAAAAACATAGCAAAAGAGATGAATCAATTAAAGAATACAAAAGAAAAAAAGAATCTATTAAAAGAGCTAATAAAAGAGTTAAAACAGAAAGTAAATGCAACATCCACTTTTCATATAATGATGAATTTGGTATTAGATTCTATTGTGGTATCCAAAATAAATAATAGTAAAAATAAGATAAAATTAAATATTCTCTTGTTTGAGGGGAAGAATCAAAACTTACAAGAAATACCACTTTTCACACAGAAAGACTATGAATTTAGGAGAGGCTATGATACGAAAAAGACAAGGCGATATCATGTTTTTTATCAAGTGCAATGTTATTTAAATTTATAAATAAGAGTAGGATTTTTTGATGGGATTATGTATTTTTCACCATACTTAGTATGGCTTTTTTTCTCTTTTCGAGACATTTTCTAAAGTTAACATTTAAGACATTATTAGAAAGGAATCATAAATCATAGAAGATAAATAACTTTTTCCTTGTGAAAGAAAGAAAACCATGTTATAATAAGCAATCAAAAGAGGGGATATTATGACAGAATTAGAATGGAAAGAACAGTTATCAAACCTTGATTTAGAAGAAGTGATGGGAGTTTTTATTCTAGATACCAAAGAAAGCTATCAATATGATGAGTATGTAGTAAATTTTGGAGAAGTGTTTTATCAAGATCATAAAGAGGAAATTGATCAATTTGTGAAAAAGTTATGTACCTATCAACGAAAGTGGTTAAAGCATTTATTTTTTATGTCCTATCCTTTAACCTTAGAGCATTTCCATCTATTAAAAGAAAATGAATCTATCCAAGAGATTACTTTACAGGACCATGAATTAACGAAAGAAGAATTTGAGATTTTGGCTCAAAATGGAGAGTTGAAAGAAATTAATTCTAGTAACGTTTGTGAGGAATTAAGAGAATGTTACGATAAAAGACTTGGCACTATTATGAAAAAGTATGTTACTAATTATAAAATGGTAAGAGATATTCTTTATGATGAGAATTTAAATTTCTATGAAAACCTAACAGAAGAACAAGTTCAAACAATATGCTCTCTTTTAGAAAAAAGAAAACTAAAAGGTCATCTTCGTTTTTGTAATATGAATAATGGGTTTCTCATAAAAAGGATAATCGACCAATTCGAAAAAATAAAATCTGAGGAAAAAGATTCTAAAGTCAGTATTGAAATTAACCACAGAGAATCATTTGATTATAAAGCCTTTGATAATTGGAAACAAAATGCAAGAATTTAAGTCATTACGAACACCGATGAGATTGTTGATATGAATACTTTTATTCAAGTAGAAAAAAAATTAGTGGAAATCACAAAAGAATATAAAGAACAAGAAAATAAACTATCTCCACTGGAAAGATTAATGTGGATATATTCTATTGTAGAAACTTATCGAAAATATGAAAAAGAAAATAGGGAAGAAGATTGGAAACAGTCGAGATATCTTCATTACGTATTATTTTCAGAATATTTAGTTTGTGCATGATTTAGTCTTTTACTTGCAGAATTATCGCAACGTACTTCTTTAAATGTTTGGGGAAACTTTTCTATTATGCATTGTGAAAATAAAAGGGATATCCATAGGAATGATTACAATCATATGAACAATCTTATTTTTTTAGAAGATGAAAAATATGATATTAAAGGACTTTATTTATTAGATGCTACACATGATAACCATAATTATGAAGATTTCTTTGTCCTTAATCATTTTCTAGTAACGCCAGATAAGTTTGACACGCATATTATGAAAATGTATGCAGCAGGATACTCTTTACTTACCGTGAAAGAAAAAGACTCCTTTATCGAAATATTAAAGAATGACGAGTTCTCTTTATCTAGTTTAATATCCATTCTTTCTCTTTATTATAAAGATTATGCCCTTTTTGGTGTAAGTTTTGATGATGAAGAAGGTAGATTATCTTACTATTTAGAAAGAGCAGAAACATTATATGAATTAACTCAAAATATTACAATAGAGCAAGTATCCCAAGCAAAATTGGAAAAAGCATTGATTCATATAGAAAAAATAAAAAATCCATCGATTACAATAGAGGAATTAACAGAAAAAGTGGATAAAACATTTGAAGTCTATCAAGAGCGAAATGATAGAATTTATGATTATCAAAAAGTAAAAACAAATAAATGAAATTAGAAATATCAATAGTTAAAAGAAGGAACTAGTATGAAGAAATTAGATTTAATAAAATGTGCTTTATATGATACTCTTCCTTATCGTAATCATTTAGATATAAAAGGTAATTTTGGTTTAGAAATTGAAATGTCACTTATCAATGAGAAAGATAAAAGGTATCTTTTAAATGATAAATTAATAGAGATGGGTTATTATGATTCTTTTGATGATTCGATGCTTTATTGTATTCCTTTCGAAATTGCCACCCCTAAGTTGATGGATTGTACTTTTACATGGAAATCATTAGAGGAATTAAGTAATCGTATGAAAGATTGTGAATTAAATTTTGATTATGCTGCTTTTCAAGTAAATTTAGATTCTAATCTTACCGAATTAGAACTTTATCATCTGGTTTTATTTTTTCGGTCATTTGAACATATTATTTTTAAATTCTCAAGAGGATATGATACCGATTTACGAGTGATGAAATATGCTAGATCGTTAAAAGACTTTTTGCTCTATAACGATTTAGAGGAAAGAAATCATTATGCATTAAGAAAATTAATGTGGAATAAGAGATTTGCAATTGCTTTAAAAAATGATAAACCTTATCGCCAAGAATTACCAGTAACATTTGTTTCATTTAGAACACCAAATAGTTCCGATGACTGTTTTTTATGGCAAAATTATGTAAATACTTTCTATCATCTTTTACATAGTGTGAAGAATTTAGATTTAGATTTTATTGATGATAGGTTATGCCATAATGGTAAGGCACGTGGGAAAAGTTCTGCAATCTTACATCTTGATGATGCTATTACATTTTCGAATATGATATTTGATAAAGATATGGATAAGATTTATTTTTTAAAACATTATATAGGTTCTGATGAGAAAGAAGTAAAAGAAAATATAAAGACATTAACTTTATAAAAATATAAGAAATATGCTAAGTATAAAGAATGAACAAGAGAAATTGATTTTTGTATAATTTAGATAGAGGTGTATCATGGAATATAAAGATATTAAAACTCCTGAACAATTGTTGAAATATATGATCGAAAATATAAAGTATGGATTTTTAGATGATAATGAAAAAGTATATGGACTATGAGACAATCAAGAGTTTCAAGAAGGTTGTCAGACAAAATGGCGTCTTTCTAGCCCAGAAAGACTAATTAAAGTGGGATATGGACATTGTTGGAATCAAGTTGAACTAGAAAGAGATTGGTTTAAGAAGCATAATTATAACTTTAAAACACTTTATATATGGTTTGAATTTCCATATAATAATTCCTATTCAACGCACACTTATTTATTATTTGAAAAGGATGGGAAATATCATTATTTTGAACACTCTGATTTTAGTAATATAGGAATACATCAATTTGAAACTTATGAAGAAGCCATTAACTATCAAATGGAAAAACATATTGAACATAATAAACAAACAAATCCTGTTGGTGATGAAGAATTAAAACATTTGCATATTTATGAATATCATCATCCAATATATGGTTGCACAATGAATGAATTTATTGATTATATTTTGTCTAATGGTAAAGAAATTGAAATAAAAAAACAAAGACATAGGAAATAAAAAAGGAGATTAGCTATGAAAAACAACATGATTATATATGTATCAAAAGACGATAATGTAAAAGTTGATGTTAATATACAAAATGAAAATATCTGGATGAATTAAGATGTAATAGCTAATTTTTATAATACTACTAAACAAAATATAAGTTATCATCTAAGTGATATCTTTAAAGAAGAACTTAATACTTTAAATAGAATGATATCTACTTATTTAGATGTTACTGAAATTAGTGCTTTAGATAGATATCCAATGGCAATGTAAAATTGGGTTAATAATTAGATACATTCTTAAAGATGACAAGAAAAGATATTTTAAAAGGTAGTGGAAAAATTTCATATGAAGAAGGTGATAAGAATATGGCTAATCATTTAACTACTGCAGAATAAGATTATTTAAATCTTTTGAATTAAGAAATAAATGAATTGAGGTGATATTATGGCCAAATTTTCAAACTTATTAGTTATGTTGGAATTGCTAAATACTGGCAGAAAATATAGTGTTAAAGAATTATCATCACTTTTAGAGATATCAGAAAGAGTTATTAGAGAATACAAAGTATTTTTAGAAGAAGCTGGAATATATGTTGATACAATTAGAGGTCCTTATGGTGGATATATTTTAAGAAAGAATATTAATATTCCACCTTTATTAATAGATAAAGCTGATGTAGATATAATAAAACAAATGATTAAAAATACAACAAATGTGAAATTGAAGTCGGATTTACAAAATATAAAAAACAAAATAAATAAAAACTTATTAGAACTCGAAAATAAAAATAATTCATTTATTGATACGGAAGAAGAATTAAAAGTCTATAATGCTTTAAATAAAGCTATTAAATATTATTATAAAGTAAAAATTAAATATATTAATTTACAACATGGAGAATCAGTTAGAACTATTTATCCTCTTGGAATGTACCTATTTCAAGAGGAATGGTGGTGTTCATCCTATTGGGAGGAAAAGGATGATATGAGACAATTTCATATTAAAAGAATATTAGAATGTGAAATTTTAGATTCGACTTTTGATCCAAGAAAAATTAACATAAAATTTTAGTACAGACCAAATACCGCCTATATAAGTGGTATTTTATTTATGGAAAGGAGAAAGAAAAATGGAAATAGAAGGGAAAACGAGACATTATATAGAAGTCTTTTATAATTATAATCCAGATAGAGGTAATCAGGATGATTTTACAACTATTCATATTATTACTGATAGAGATCCATTATTATATATAGAAAAGTATAAGGGAGCTATTGGATTTAGATTTTTCGATGTGAATGGCTTAGATAGTTTTCAAATATGTGAAAAAAGAAAAAATGTAAGTTCTATCTATTATTATGGTAGATATATTACAGAAGAGGAAATACACCAAGTTCATAAAGTATTACCATATACAAGTAGTATTACAAAAATGATTGATTGTGATTGTGGTTGCTTGATTACCAATCTAAATGAAGATGATATAACACTAGAAGAGCTAATAAACCCTAAAAAGTTGAAGAATTATTATAAACAAAAGATATTAAAATTTTAACCAACCTGTTTCGATATTTTTAGGATAAGAAGTAATATATTTCTACTATTATAAGTAGGATAAAATCCTATAGAGAAAAGAAATAATTATACCAAAAGAAAAAAATATTACTCTAATTTTGTTCAATATAAATTCCCGTATAAAATACTGCTAAGTTCTAGGAAAACTAGAACTTTTTTAGTATAATTTATATAGAGGTGTATTATGGAATATAAAGATACTAAAACTCCTGAACAATTATTAAAATACATGATTGAAAATATAAAATATGGATTTGTAGATGATAATGAAAAAGCATATGGACCATGGGACAATCAAGAGTTTCAAGAAGGTTGTCTGACAAAATGGCATCTTTCTAGTCCAGAAAGATTAATTAAAGTAGGATATGGACATTGTTGGGATCAAGTTGAACTAGAAAGAGATTGGTTTAAAAATCATAATTATAACTTTAAAACATTTTATATATGGTTTGAGTTTCCTTATAATAATTCCTATTCAACACACACTTATTTATTATTTGAAGAGTATGGAAAATATAATTATTTTGAACATTCTGATTCTAGTAATATAGGAATACATCAATTTAAAACTTATGAAGATGCTATTAACTATCAAATGGAAAAACATATTGAGCATAATAAACAGAGAAATCCTGTTGGTGAAGAAGAATTAAAACATTTACATATTTATGAATATGATAATCCAATATATGGTTGTACAATGAATGAATTTATTGATTATATTTTGTCTAATGGTAAAGAAATTGAAATAAAAACACAAAAAAATATGAAATAATGAAAGGAGATTAGTCATGAAAAATAATGTAATTATATATGTATCAAAAGATGGTAATGTAAAAGTTGATGTCAACATTAAAAATGAAGATATTTGGATGAGTCAAGATGTAATGGCTAATCTTTATGATACAACAAAAAATAATATCTCTATGCATTTAAAAAATATTTTTGATGAGGGTGAGCTACAAAAGGATTCAGTTGTTAAGAAATTCTTAACAACTGCCAGTGATGGTAAAAAATATAATGTTTTGCATTATAATTTAGACGCAATTATTGCTGTTGGATATAGAATTAATTCTAAAAAAGCAACCGAATTTAGAATATGGGCAACAAAGGTATTAAAAGAATATATGATAAAAGGTTTTGCTTTAAATGATGAAAGATTAAAAAATAATGGAGAAAGTCCCTACTTTGAAGAATTACTTGCTAGAATTCGTGATATTAGATCTTCAGAAAAAATATTCTGGAGAAAAGTGTTAGATATTTATGCAACTTCAATTGACTATAATCCTAAGGATAAATTATCAATCAAATTTTTTAAAACTGTGCAAAATAAAATGCACTATGCTACTCATGGCAATACAGCTGCAGAGGTAATACTTACACGGGTTGATTCTAATAAAGAAAATTTAGGACTTACTAATTTTAAAGGTGATTATCCAACAAGAAATGAAACTGAAATTGCTAAAAATTATTTAACTGAAGAATAACTTAATATTTTAAATAGAATGGTAGCTGCTTATTTAGATGTCGCAGAAATTAATGCTTTAGACAGGCATCCAATGACTATGCAAGATTGGGTTAATGAATTAGATACATTTTTAAAGATGACAAGAAAAGATATTTTAAAAGATAGTGGAAAAATATCACATGAAGAAGCTTTGAAGAAAGCACATAAAGAATATGATAAATATATGGAAAAACACTTAACACAAGCAGAACAAGATTATTTAGAAATATTAAGTAAAGAATTAGAAGAAATAGATAAATAAAGATGATGAATATGCTATAATAGTGTAAAGGGAGGTTTTATGGTGAATAAGATAATGGAAGAACAAATTATGTCACATAAGTTTCATGAATTTCTATACGGATATAATTCAGAGAAAAGATCTAATTTTTTAAAGGAAATGGAAAAAAATTATCCAATTACTTATGGGGAAGATGTTCCAATGGGAATATATCTAGAACCATATGGAATTTTCACTTGTGAAAGAGATAAAGAATTAGTGGATAAAGATAAATCATTGATGTTAGGAATAGCTGCACGTGAATATTTAAAAAATTTAATTGCCTATAATTTAATTATGCGTATTGAAAATAATTCAATAGTTATGGGACATATTGAGAAAGAAATGGTAGATTTTTTAAACGGATACCAATTTGATCGAGAAGAAAAAGTAGTCTCTGTGCAAGATTATTTAAAGGAATTAAGAGAAACTTTAAATATATGTCAGGAAAACTATAATAGTGTATTACTTAATGGTACTGCTCATCCTCAAATGTATGACTTTCCAAGTGATTTTTACGATATTGAATGGTTTGGTAAAGATTTAAAAAGAATATTAAATAATAGTGAACAATTCAACATAATTGTTGATTATCGCAATCCAATAGTATTGGAGTCAGCTAATGCTATTATGTCTATAGTGAATAGTAGATGTGCAGGAACAATTTGTATGAAAATAGCAACTGAGTTAGAAAATTGGCCGACTTATAGTGATTTAAATGGAAGGTTTGTAGAGCATATCCATGATTATAGTATTATCGAATTAGATGACTCTTATAGAAAAACTTTAGATAAAAAATTAAAGAGATTTAGAAATAATTAATAATGACATTGAATTTAAAAACTTTTTCTGTATATAAAATAATTTCCGTTGCATGTCCTAAAAAGTGATAAAACGATAATATAGCAAAATGATAATGAAGATAATCTTGGAGAGATTTTATCTCTTTTTCTGTTTTTTGAGACAAAAAAGTATAAAAGTAACAATAGCTGAAATAAAAGAGTTAGTAGAGGTTCTAAAAGCAGTAATGATAAAAATAGTATGGAATTAAATATTTTTATTAGGATAGTGAAAATAAAAAATTACAACCAATTTTAAGAAGTAGTTATGAATTTAGATAAGGATATGATACATTTAGGGACTCAACAATATAAAGTCTATTGCCGATTGTTATATTGTTGTATAATTTAGAAAAAATTTTTACTCATTTAGTGACTTTTTATTCTTACACTATGCTCAAATAGTGTTACAAAATCACTATCTCCTCCAATGAATGCTCCACTCATGGCTGGAAAAGCAACACTAGTATCAATGGTTAAATCTTTATTAGGATCTATTCCATTTTCCTTTAAAGCCCATTCAAATACCATCTCGGGCATACCACCAGCACGCCCACCAATAACTGTTTTTCCTTTTAAATCATCTAGTTTAAAGTTCTCAATCTTTTTCTTTGAGACAAGAAAAGTTCCATCTTTTTGGGTTAATTGTGCAAAAGTCTTTAAATAATCTTTTTCTCCATTTTTATAGACATAGATAGTAGCCTCACTACCACAGAAACCAATATCGGCATCTCCAGATAAAACGGCAGCTGTTACTTTATCTGCACCAGCAGTTAGCGTAAGATTAATATCAATTCCATAATCTTCGAAATATCCTTTTTCAAGTGCTACATATTGTGGGGCATAAAAAATAGTATGAGCAACTTCTGCTAAAGTCACTTTCTCTAAGTTTTTATCACTCTTATCCTTTTTATTAAAATCAAATAAAACTAAGCAAGCTAGAAATAATACAATTATTCCACAAGTTAAATAAACTATAAATTTTTTCATAAATTCTCCTTTCAATCATAGTATTATATGTAGAATAGAAAAATGTTGTTCATGAAAATATATTGAAACAAAAGGACTAAAGGACTGTAATTTTTTAAAAAATAGTAATAATAAGAAATATTTAGATAATACTAATAATGATTTCTTTTCTAGGGAAAAAGACAACAGAAGAAGAAATATTTTTGTTGATATATAAAGAAAAAAGAGAAATATTCGAAAAATAATTTTAATTAATGCTTTCTTTTTTTTTAGTTAGGTGTTATACTTGTAATATAAAATAGTAAGAAGGAGTTTGAATATGGAAAACAAAAACAAGAAAAAAAATAATAACATGAATGTGATAATTATTGTAGTTATTGTAGTATTAGCAATTATTGTTGGAGTTGTATTAGGTCTTGGAAGAAAGAGTAATGAAAAAGAACTTGATTCCTCACTAAAAGAAATGGGAAAAAGCTTCTATGAAAATTTCTATTATGAACAAGTTGGTTCATCAGCAGATGAGAGATCTTCTTTATTATCTAAATTTACAACAGTAGGAATTAAAATTGATTTAGATAATTTAGGAAGATATAATGATGGGGAATTTAAAGATGAAATTGAGAAATTCAAGAATAGCAAGACTAATGATAAATGCAATAAAACAAATACGAAAGTAATTATTTATCCAAAATCACCATATGGTAAAACTGATTATACTGTGAAAGCAGAATTAGATTGTGGTTTTGGAGAAAAATAAAATTAACTGGCGAAACGTCAGTTTTTTATTTATAACTTTTTAAGTTAAGTGATTATTTCTTTCTTCCATTCATATAATGTTTTGAGTCCTTATAAAATGATTAAGGATTTAAGAATATAATTAGAAGGAGGATTTGGGTTTATGAAAAAATTCAGAAAAAAGTTTTGGATGATGTTATTTGCTTTAGCAGTGGTTATTTTACCATTTAATGTCAGTGCTAAGACTCATGATTTTAGTGTAAGGGCATATGATTGGGATCCTACGGCTAATGATTGGGAAGGTGCTGGAACTAATGATGAGATTGAAGATAACGGAGAAGTAAAACCTGGCCAGATTTTTAAAGTGGATCTTTATTATAAAGCACCACAAACGATAGAACAAACTATGACATTACAAACGGGGGTTAAATATAATCCAAATGTGGTAGAACCAATTTGGGCTCCACATGAAGATGGAGTAGAAGATGATGCTTATGTTGAGACAGATATGACAACAACGGCATTTGGAGGTCTTTGGCCACCAAGAGGAACTACCAAAGTACAAAGAGCACAAACTAACTGGATGGTAATGTTTCATGACGATAAAGATACAAGTATTATTAAATTTTTAGTTGCAGATGGGCAAATGAATAGACCACTAACTGCGGAAGGTTCCTTATCATCTGTCTTCTTTAAAGTAAAAGAAAGTGTTGCCAGTGGTACTAATATCGATCTTCATATTGATGATGCTTATACGAAAGCAACAGGTATCGTTCCAGGAGGTCTTCCAAAAACAACTCATGGGATGAATCTGAAAGTAGAAAAATAGTATATGACTTATTTTATATAAAGAGCTGATGTTATATCGGCTTTTTATGTTAATAAAAATGGATTATTAAATAGAAACTTTTCTCTCATTTAGTTCATAAAATCTCCTTGTATTTAGAAAAAGTTAAAATAAATGTAACAGTTCAGACTAAAAAAATAAAAATAAACAATTTAATGAAAAGTACATTG
>CAJUIY010000018.1 GCA_910586865.1 uncultured Bacilli bacterium | reverse complement strand
ACATAGTTCAGATGATTAATATTTATAGGTGCACTGTGCAAATAATGATTTAAAATTTATTATTAGAACAATTGGCAAGTGTTATCTCTAAATTGAATACTGAAAAGTTTGATGTAAAACAAAAGTTAAAATATGTTGAAAAGTATAGTAATGCTGTTAATTGGAGTAATCTTACGGAAATATCGGTAAAAGAAATAAAAGATAATCTAACTAATTTAATTATGTCATTTGATAATGATGAATGTGCTAAACAATTTGATAAATTAATGCTTTCTATTGAATTGTCTAAAATGTTAAATATAAAATGCGATAGGGAAATAAATAAGTTGATGCATATCGGTTCTAATTTAATAAATATAGGAATTCCAGATGTGCAAAATAATCGTGATGAAATTATAAAAATAACGAAAGAAAATTATATAAAAAATTGTGATGTATTTGAAATAGATAAAATCAGAGAAAAATTGAGATTTTTAATTAAATATATAGATAAAACAATTAGACCAAGTGTATTTACTACTTTTAATGATTATATAAATATTGTTGAAAGAGATGATTTTAAAATCACATATAATGATTTTTCTGATTATAAACAAAAAGTTAATTTTTATTTGAGAAATCATTTAGACAATAAAGTTATAAGTAAAATTAGAAATAATGAAGTAATTAGTAGCGAAGAAGTGAAAGAATTACAGCAAATTTTATTTAATGATTTAAATTCAAGTGAAAATGAGTTTAAGAGCAATTATAATCATCAATCATTAGTATTGCTTGTCAGAAATACAGTAGGATTATCTAAAGAAGCTATTGATAGAGAATTTTCGAAATATATAAATGAAAACGAGTTGAACATTGAACAAACTAGATTTATAAGTTTAATTAAGAATCATATTATGCGTAATGGTGTAATAGATAAGAGAATATTAAATGAGCAACCATTTAATAATTATGGAAGTATTCTTGATATATTTGATGGTAAGTTAGATATAGTGCAATTAATAGTGTGTATTATTAATTTGATAAATAGGAATGGTGGATATATTCAAGAAAGTTAAAATCATATAATCATATTTATAGATAAGGAGTATGTCATTTTTTAATGATTTGATAATTATAAAAATAGGAACCCATTCTTTCTTTTTTCGGTTCTATATATTTTTTACAAATTCATCTTTGTTCCTTACAAACCTTCTGGTAGTTATGCATATTGTAAATTAGTAGCATAGACTACATACGAGCTAGACCGTTTTAATTAATTAGATTGTGACTTAGATTACGTAACAGTTATTATACTGCTTTGGCAAACTATTTCAAGGAGGTTTGCTTTTTTTGAATGTTAGGTTGAGGACAATATCTTCCGTATGGTATAATGTAATAAATTAGAAAGCAACAGTTAGTATATTGTAAAAAGGAGGTACTAAAGATGAATAATAAATATAATTTAACAAGATAACAAAATGTATTTATTGTGAAAAGAAATATAGTAGATTATATATGGAAAAGTGCTAATTTAGAGGGAATTGGAGTAACATATCCTGAAACCCAAATCATTTATGATGGTGGTGTTGTAAATGGACTTACAGTAGATAAAATCATTGCAATAAATAATTTAAAATATGCTTAGCAATTGATTTTAGAAAATGAAAATATGGAATATGATTATAATACTTTATGCCATATTCATAAATTGGTCACTGATAAATTAGTACTAGATCAAGAATTAGAACTACACTTGTAAATATAGGTGGTACAAAATGGAAACCACAATTTCCTATGGAAAGTCAGATGAGAGAAGAATTAGATGGACTATCAAATCAGTTAGAAAAAAACAAAAATGGAAAGAGGGAGATTCGAAAATGAAAAATGATTATGATAAGTATGCAAAAGAAAGACAAGAAAGACTACTAAATGGTATGATGCCATCTCATCGTTTTGTAGAAAAACCGATGATGAAAAGTATGATGCCTAATCTAAAAAATAAGAAGATATTAATGTTGGGATGTGGAACAGGAGAAGAATGTAATCTTTTAGAAATGTTTGGAGCAGATAGGAAAAATTTAGTGGGAATGGATTTATCAAAAGAATTTATTCGTATTGCTAAAAAGACACATCCTGATGTAGAATTTATAGTGGGTGATATGAATAGTCTTTCATTCAAAGAAAATACTTTTGATTTTGTCTATAGTAGTTTAGCTATTCATTATAGTTCTACTCCAGATAAAACTTATAAAGAAGTATATCGAGTACTAAAAAAAGATGGATTGTTTTTATTTTCGGTTGGCCATCCAATAAGATGGAGTAGTGCTCATAAAGAAATAGATGGGAAGATGTATCGAATAATTGGTTGTTCTAAAGATGATAATGAAAGTGAAGTGCTTGGAAATTATAATACTTTTAAGGAATACACACATAGTTTCTTCTCTTGGGATGTAAAGGAAAAATTGTCTTTTTATGTTGGTTCTCCATCTTTTCATTTTAAGCTTTTAAGAAGGGCAAATTTTGAAATTTTAGATTTTACTGAATCAAGTGCAATAGAAGAGACAAAAGCAGAAGATATTAATTATTATCAAAAGAATAAAGAATTACCACAATTTATGGCTTTTTTAGCAAGAAAATAGAGTTACAGAAATACCAATTTTTTATTAAGAAGAAGTTACAAATGAGTGATGAGAATTTGAAAATGATAGAGGATAGCATAAGTTGTTTAGCAAAGAACAAAACAGGAGAACGGATATTATTAATTATTTAGAAAAAGAAAAATAGGATTGCAGATTAATAAAAGGTGGTAAAACTCTTATGAAAGTGATATTTTTAGATTTTGATGGTGTTATCAATGAAAATACAAATTCAGATGATTTTGTAAACCCATTATTTGTAAATGAGATAAAGAAGATAATGGATAAAACAGATGCCAAAATAGTAGTAACCTCTAACAAGAGAAAAGAGAAATCTTTTTGTTATCAAAAATATATCAAACCATTATTACAGATGGGAGTAGAGATATATGATTATACTCCTTTTGTAAATGGAAAGTTAGAAGAGACTAGGGAATTAGAAATAGAGGCTTACTTGATGAATCATCCAGAAATACAAGAATTTGTAATTATTGAAGATGATTATGTTATGCAACGTTTATATGATCATCAAGTTTTTATCGAATATAGCAATGGATTTGTTTCTGAGTATATAGATCCTACACTTCGTATTCTAAATGGAAAGTTAGGTTTTTATCCTCCAGAATACGATAGAAGTGAAACTTTTGAAGAAATAATTAGAAGATTGTTTCCTAATTTATTTTTAGATTCCGAGTTAGAGAAAAATTTAGAGGACATAGAAAATGGAATTTTTGGATTCGATTCAAAAAAAATAGTAAAAAAAAAGAAAGAAGCATGCTTCTAAATAACTTATTTTTAAAAATCATCATGAAAGTTTTTTCTATGAATAATAAAATGTTAGAAAGAAGGATTGAAAATGAAGACAAATAGAGAAATTGCTATTATGGCAGATATTCATGGATTGCTGGAACCTTTAGAATCCGTGCTTTTGGATATCAAAAAAAGAGGAATCAGAGAAATTTACTCTTTAGGAGATAATATTGGAATTGGACCAAGCCCAAAGGAAGTACTCCATTTATTAAAAGAAAATAAAGTAGTATCCATTAAGGGAAATTCGGAAGAGTATGCCACTTTAGGAATCGAACCTTTTTATTATTTTGATGAGGCAAAGATAAAAAGTCAAAATTGGACTTCTTTTTGTCTAGAAGAGGAAGAAATAAAAATGATAGAGGAGTATCCACATTCTATTGAACTAACATTAGGTGATAAAAAAATAGGATTGTGTCATTTTGCAAATGATGTGCGATTTGATTTTGATAAAAATAATGTGTTTCAATACCAAGAAAATCTTAGTTTACATAAGAAGGCATATCGTCAATTTTTTTATACGAATAGCAGAGAACAACTAGAAGAAATAAACAAAAAATTAAAACAGTATGGAAAAGATAATCCAAAAATGAAGGGATATTTATCGGCTTTACAAGAACCTCTTTTTCATGGGAAAAAAGTAGATTACTTTGATGCCATTATTCAGGGACATATGCATTTTAAAGCTCATGAATATGGGGAGAAAGTCGACTTTTATACCATCAGAGCTTTAGCGATGGCTTTTGGAAAGGATCCATTAGATAAAGCCTCTTACCTTATTTTAAGAGAGAAAGAGGATGGTTTTGAAATGGAGGAAATTCTTGTTTCATTTAATCGAAAAAGTATGGAACAAAGGATACTAGCTAGTGATATACCAGATGATACAGTTAAAAAGTATACGAAAATGATAAAAATGAAAAAAGAGGAACAACGTTATAAAAATATATAAAAAGAATAAGGATAAGAAGAGAATCTGCTTTCTTTTTTTCGATTTTATAGGTTAGTTTACATCTAAGGAACGAATCAGTAGCCATAATTAGGAAAAAGAGATATAATAGACTTATCCTTTTTTTAGGAACAAGAAGGAGATTTCATATGGAACGTTATCGAAGTGTTAAAATTGCTAGTATTTTAGGAATTGTTGGAAACATTTTTTTGTTAATTATCAAAGGAGTAGTAGGATTTTTTACGAATAGCCAGGCAATGATTGCGGATAGTTTTAATAGTGCAGGAGATATATTTTCTTCCATTATGACATTTATTGGTAATAAGGTAGCATCCAAACCAAGTGATGATGATCATAACTTAGGACATGGGAAAGCCGAATATATTTATTCTATGTTAATTAGTATTGTGATATTAGGAATGTCCTTAAAGACATTACAATCTTCCTTGTTATCCCTTATCCATCAAGAAGCATATACTTTCTCTATTTGGTTGATTATGGTATGTGTCATAACCATTTTGGTAAAATTCTCTCTTTACTTTTACACGAATAAATTATCAAAAAAACATAATAATCTATTAATCAGAGCCAATTCAATCGATCATAGAAATGATTGTGTCATTACTTTATGTACCTTACTATCTTGTTTATTTTCACTGGTGAATATATATATCGTAGATGCTATCGTAGGAATGATTATTTCTATTTGGATTTTGTTAACAGCAATTAAAATCTTTAAGGAAAGCTATGACGTTTTAATGGATAAATCGATTAAATCAGAGGTAAAAGAAGAGGTATTCCAAATTATTGAAGCTTACAAGGAAATAAAAAAAGTAGATCACTTTAATTCTACTCCAGTGGGGTATAAATATCAGATTTCTTTTACTATTTTTGTAGATGGTAATCTATCTACTTTCGATAGTCATTCCATAGCGGATAATCTAGAAAAAGAAATTGCCAGTAATATTGATGAGGTTTATCTAACCGTTATTCATGTAAATCCAATAGAGGTACCAAAGAAAAAAAGGAGAGTATAGTATGGAAAATATAAAAATCAATTGTCATTCATCCATAAAAATAAATTTTGAGGAGAAAAACATTTATATTGATCCTTATCAAATTAGTGAGGAGAAAAAAGATGCCGATTTTCTCTTTCTTACTCATGATCATTATGATCATTTATCAGAAGAAGATATTTTAAAAGTAATCAATGAGAAAACCATTATTATTCTACCAGAGAGTTGTCTTTCTAAAATAGAGGGTATGAATCTTTTAAATACCATAGTTTCTGTAAAACCAAATAGTAGATATGAAGTTAGTGATATGAAGTTTCAAACTATTGCTTCTTATAATATCAATAAACTCTATCATCCAAAAGATAGTAATTTCGTAGGCTATTTATTGGAACTTGGTAAATATAAATATTTTATTACAGGAGATACGGATGTAAATTTAGAAAACAAGCAAGTAAAATGTGATTATTTATTGTTACCAATTGGTGGGGAATATACGATGGATTATAAAGAGGCGGCAATGCTTACGAATTTAATCAAACCAACTTATGCAATACCTACTCACTATAAAACTATTGTTGGAAGTGACGAAGATGCACAGAAGTTTAAAGAACTTTTAGATTCTAGTATTCAATGTGAAATTCTTTATTAAGATAGGGATAAAATGATATTAAATGTAAGTGGAAGATGTGATATTGTTGCTTTTTTTACTACTTGGTTTATGAAACGATTAGAAGAAGGATTTGTTGATGTTCGAAATCCTTTTTATCCAAAATTAGTCAATCGAATCTATTTTAAAGATGTGGATTTGATTCTTTTTTGTACCAAAAACCCGATACCAATGGTTGATGAAATTGATAAAATCAAGATACCAATTGTATTTCATGTGACGATAACGCCTTATCAGAAAGAGATAGAAGAAAACGTGAATGATAAAAAGAAGATAATAGAGGCAGTAAAAAAGATATCAAAAAAAATAGGAAAGGATAATATCTATATCCGGTATGACCCTATTTTTTTATCGGATAAGTATACCATAGAGTATCATATCAGAGCTTTTCAAAAATTATGTCGGTTGTTAGAGGGGGATACGAAGCATATGATTATTTCTTTTATGGATGACTATAAAAATGTGAGAAAAAATAGAAAGTTTATAAAAGCAAGAGAAATCAAAGAGGAAGACTACCAAAAAATTGGAGAATCTTTTTCTAAGATTGCCAAAAGTTATGGTATTACTTGTCAAACCTGTTGTGAAGAACATAATTTAGTAGAATATGGTTTTATTAAAAAAGATTGTATCGATTTTAATTTAGCCTATAAATTAACTGGAAAGACGAATTTAAAAAAGTGGAAGTCAAGAGCTTGTCATTGTGTTTCCATGGTGGATATAGGTTCTTATAACTCCTGTTATCATTTGTGTAAGTATTGTTATGCAAATTATTCTGAAGAAGAGGTACAGAAAAACATAAAAAATCATGATGTTTCTTCTTCTTTGTTAATCGGAAAAATAACAGAAGACGATATCATTAAGGTTAGGACCGAATAAAGTTTTCTAAAATTCATAGAGTATCCTAGAAAATAATGGTATAATAGTAATATAGGAGGAAAGTAGGATGGATGAAAAATTAAAGATGATAAAGAATCAGAAAGGTTTTATTGCTGCCCTTGATCAAAGTGGTGGTAGTAGTGGAAAAACCTTAAAATTATATGGTATTGGTGAAGAAGAATATCAAACAGAAGAGGAAATGTTTGAATTAATTCATACTATGAGAGAAAGAGTTTTATGTAATGAGGCCGTTACCAGCGAAAAAATAGTAGGTGTTATTTTATTTGAGCAGACGATGGAAAAGGAAATGAAGGGGATGAAAACAGCTCAGTATTTATGGGGAGAAAAAAGGATTCTTTCTTTTCTAAAAATAGATAAAGGGCTAGAAGAAGAAAAAGATGGCGTTTGTCTTATGAAAGAGATTCCAAATTTAGAGAAAACACTAGAGTTAGCAAAAAAGAATGGGATTTTCGGAACCAAAATGAGAAGTGTCATTCAAAGTCCTAATAAAGAAGGCATTCGAAAAGTGATAGAACAACAGTTTTTCTATGCAAAAATAATTGCCCAAAAAGGTCTTATCCCTATTATCGAACCAGAAGTAAGTATTCATAGTATGGATAAGTTTGCATGTGAAAAAATAATGAAAGAAGAAATCGATAGACAATTAAGTAGGATGGATGAAAGTTGGAAAGTAATGTTTAAGTTTACGATTCCAGAAGTAGATGATTTTTATCTAGATTATACAAAAAACGAAAAGGTCTTACGAGTAGTTGCTTTATCCGGTGGATATCAACGAATGGAAGCTTGTCAAAAATTAGCTAAGAATCACAATATGATTGCTAGTTTCTCTCGAGCATTACTAGAGGGCTTAACGGTTCATCAAACAGAAGAAGAGTTTAAAAAAGTGTTATCTCAATCGATTGATGAAATCTATCAAGCATCCATTACATAAAAAAGAAAGAGAAATTGTTTGAAATCATGAATTTCTCTTTTATTCTGCATTTATTTAATGTTATACTAATGATAGGTGGTAATTATGAAAAAGATATCTATTTTATCCCTACATTTAGGATATGGAGGAATTGAGAAGTCCATAACAGCTCTTGCTAATTTATTGTGTGAAGATTATGATGTAGAAATTGCTTGTATCTATAAGTTATATGATGAAGCGGCTTATCCTTTGGATGGTAGAGTAAAAGTAAAATATTTAATTGATAGTAATCTACCAAAAAAAGTAGAAGAGTATAAACTATTATTATTTCGATTTCATTTTTTAAAACTTTTCAAAAAATTAATGACGGATTACTTTTTAAAATTAAAATTCATCACCTTTTTCAAAGACGCCTTTGGGGGACTTTTAATGTATCCAAAAAGAGCAAAAGCCATGATTTCTTATATCACTAGTTCGGATGCGGAAGTGATGATTTCTAGTAGAACTTTCTTAAATGAATGGTTAGGAGAGTATGCGAAAGATCAGGTCTTAAAAATAGGATGGGAACATAACCATCATCATAATAATGTAAAGTATGCGGTAGATGTAGTAAGAAGTTCTAAAAATTTAGATTATTTTGTATTAGTTTCGAATGATTTATATCAATTTTATCAAAAACAATTAATGAATACAAAGTGTCAATGTGTCTATATTCCTAATGTATTAGATTATATTCCAAAACGTTTATCTTCCTTAGAAGAAAAAAGACTCATCTCAGTAGGGCGATTATCGAAGGAAAAAGGATATATGGATTTACTTTCGATTTATCATTCTTTACAAAAAAATAATCCGGATTGGACTTTAGATATCATAGGAGATGGTCCTGAAAGAGAAAATTTAGAAAACTATATTAAGGAGCATCATTTAGAAGGAAAAGTTACTCTACATGGGTTTCAAAGTAAAGACTATATCGATAAATTATTACACAAATCCTCAATTTATTTAATGACTTCTTATACCGAAAGTTTTGGAATTGTTTTAATAGAAGCCATGAGTCATGGACTTCCCTGTGTTGCTTTCTCTTCGGCAGAAGGGGCAAGAGAATTAATAGATAGTACCAATAATGGATATTTAATTCATAACCGAAATGCGAGAGCTTATATCGAAAAAGTAGAAGATTTGATGAATGATAAAGAAGCCAGGTTAAGAATTGGAAAAAATGCTAGAAAAAGTATTCAAAAATATAGTGGAAAAGAAGTTATTCCATTATGGTATCATATCATAGAAAAAGAAGTGAAATAGATGAAAAAAGTATTATTTATATCCTCTACAGGAGGTCATTTATCAGAAATGATGCAGTTAAAGAAAATGTTTGATTATTATGATTATCATATCATCACAGAAAAAACAAAGTCCAATCTTTCTTTACTAGATAAATATCCTAATAAAGTTAATTTTTTAGTATATGGGACAAAAGATCATTTCTTAAGTTATCCTTTTAAATTACTTTATAATTGTTTTAAAAGCCTTTATTTTTATCTAAAAATTCATCCTGATTATATTATTACAACAGGAGCTCATACGGCAGGTCCAATGTGTTTGATTGGGAAAATATTTGGAAGTAGAGTGATTTATATTGAATCATTTGCTAATATCAATACGAAAACAGTTACTGGTAAATTCCTATATCCTTTTTCTGATTTATTTATCGTACAGTGGAGTAGTATGAAAAAACTTTATAAGAAAGCGATAGAAGGAGGGTGGATTTACTAATGATTTTAGTAACACTTGGGACACAAGATAAAGATTTTTCAAGACTTTTAAAAGAAATCGATAAGCAAATCCAAGAAAAAAAAATCAAAGAGAAAGTAATCGTGCAAGCAGGATATACCAAATATGAGTCGGATAACATGGAACTATTTGACTTAATTTCACCGGATGAGTTAGAAAGTCTTGTGAAAAAATGCAGTGTATTAATTACCCATGGAGGAGTAGGTTCCATTTTACTTGGACTGAAGTATCAAAAACCGATTATCGCAGCTGCTAGATTAAAAAAATATGGAGAGCATACGAATGATCATCAAAAACAAATTATTAAAGAATTTGAAAAAGATGGGTACTTATTGGCATTAAAAGATTTTAACTGTCTCGATAAATTATTAGTCAAAGCAAAACAATTTAAACCAAAACAATATAAAAGTAATACCAATCATTTTATTAAGAATATCGATACTTATATTGAAGAAGATAATCATATCAGTTGGTTTAATCGATATTTATCTTTAACAAAAAATGGTTATAGAGGAGTTCTTTTTAGTCTTCTTAATCTTTTTCTATTTTATGTATGTTATCAAAATCTATCAATAGGTAGCAGTATTTTGATTAGTTTTTTTGCAACTACCATTCTTAGCTTTCTGTTTCATAAAATGATTTCGATATCTTATAATTTCAAAAATTATACTATGATAAATCTTTTCCTATTGCTATTTGATGGTAGTTTGTTGTTTTTCTCTTCAAATTATCCTATTGTTTATCTCAAAATAATAATCAATGTATTTAGTGTTATTTTCTCTATTTTGATTATTTCATATGTGCTTAAGAAGAAAAGAGGGCATTAAAGATTGCGTTTTGAACCATAATATGGTATAATAAGCACTATTAAAAGAGAAGGGGATTGGAATTTTCATAGAATAAGTAAAATGAGTAAGTTTTTGTAATAAAGAAGAGGAAAACTTTCGTTTACAAATAGTACTTATTTTGTTAAAATGATATATAGTAGGTGAAGTTATGAAAAAGAAGAAGGTAGTGATTCTAGTTGTTATTGGAGTTACTTGTATTATTTGGGGTTTCATTACATTATTTATTAGTAGTGTAAAAAAAGATCAAAAGGCAATGAATGCTAGAATGGATACTATTATGAAAGACTACACAAAATTTAATAGTAACATTGAAAAATTTAGTTCAAAAAGAGATGAAATTCATCAAGGTTTTTTAGATACGATTTATTATGAGGTACTTGGAAATAATGATGCTGAGTATAAAAATAAATTGTATGAATATGAAAAAATAGTTACGGATATTAGTAAAAGTACAAAGAAATTAAGAGATTATTGCAAAGAGGGAATTTACTATTCTAAATCCGATGTTAATAGTAAATGTAATTCCTTTAAACAAGGGTATGAAGAAATGGTTAATACTTTTGTAGAAGATGTTAATCTTTATAACTCTAACTTAGAACAGTATAATGCTTGGTTAGATAGTGAAGGAAAAACAGATGGTACAAAATTAGAAAATTATAAAACGTCTAAAAAATATATTGATTATAATAAAGATGGAAAGTATGCTGGAAAAGGTGAGATAAATGAGGAATAAGAAAAAAGAACAATCACTTTCATTAGAAGACGAAAAAATTGTAGAAAAACCTAAGAAAAAAATGTCTAAGAAAAAGAAGATTATCATAGCAGTAACTTCAGGATTCGCTTGTTTTATCTTTACTTTTTATTTCTTATTTTATGGTCCTTGGGATGGTTTTCGTAATTTTTGGATTACGACAGCAATGACTACTATGAATCATCGTTATTTAGCTACTTGTTTATATAGTGAGGAAACGATACAAAAAGTATTAGCAGGTAATTCTGTCATTGAACCAGAGGGAAATACAAATACTTCTTTAATTAAATTTACTAAATATAAAAAGACGACTATTTATAAAAATGAATATGAAAAAGAGATTCTAGATCGTAATCCAGATGATTTATACAAAGTAATTGATATTGAAGGAAAAGGCTATAAGGGGTTTCTAGTAGCGATTTATGATCCTTCTAGAATATCGATTGCCACTAGTAAATACTTAGGAAAAAGAGGGGAAGATATTTTAACCGTTGCCAAAGATAACAATGCCGTAATTGCCATGAATGCTGGTGGATTCTATGATCCAGATTGGAACAGTAATGGAGCACTTCCACATGGAACGGTTATTAAGGATGGAAAGATTGTAAGTGATTATGTCGATGCGAATATGGGTGGAGGATTTATTGGATTTACCAATGAAAATAAATTAGTTTTAGGTAGATTTAGTAAAGAAGAAGCCATAAAAAAGGGAATCCGAGATGCGGTTGAATTTGGTCCATTTCTAATTATCAATGGAAAAAGTGCTTTTGTAAAAGGAAATGGTGGTTGGGGAATTGCTCCTCGTACAGCCATTGGACAAAGGCAAGATGGAATTGCTCTATTCTTGGTCATTAATGGACGACTTGCAACCTCCATCGGAGCTGACATGTCCGATTTAACAGAAGTAATGGAACGATATGGTGCCGTGAATGCAGCGAACTTAGATGGTGGTAGTTCGACAGAACTTGTGATTGATCATAAAATCATCAATACCCCAGTAGCAGGCGGTAAAAATGGTCTTCGTGATATGTCAACTTTCTGGATTGTAAAATAAGAATTAATTGAAAGCAATTTCGACATTAATATCTGTATCCACAATGGCGATATATAAGAAGATAATACCACTTAATAAAATAAGACCTGAACCAAAGAGACTTAACTTGCTTAAGTCTTTTGTTTTTTGTGATTCACAAGGACTCAGATTTTTTACATCATCATAGTTATCTAGAAAAAAATATAGGTAGACAATCACTAAAATAACAAAGATAAAAATTAGAATTTGGCGATATTTATTTTTAGCACATAAATCATGACATAAAAAATATCTTTTTTCAAAGTAATTAGAATATAAACTCAAAGCAATAATGCCAAGATAAATCATCCATATTTTATTTTCTGTATTAATTTGTCTTATTCTTTCTTTCTTTTCCTTCATGATAAATTATATTCTAAAAAAAAGATAATATAATTTATTAGGTGGTCTTATGAGTATCATTCCAAATGTTTCAGCCAAAGCGTTCTCTTTTAGTGCTGTCGTAGTTGGTTATTTACTAATTGATGATTTAACGGCAAATGAGCAAAATGCCTTAGGTAATTGGCTAATGTTAACAGCACAAGTATTATGTACCAATGCCTATTATAAACAAGTACAGCAAGAGCGAGCTACGAATAGTCAAAATAATCAAGCTTGTGGTAATCTATCAACAGAAGAGAATATTGAAATGCTTAAAAAAATGGTAAATGCACTAAATCAAGAAATTAATAATTTAAAATCAAATAACCGATGTTGAATCTACTTCCTGTGTATTGGTTAGTTGAAAATAGAAAAGACAAAAAGTTCCTAATAAAATAAGACTACTACCTACTAATCTAACTTCGTAATTCTTTGTTTTATACTTTTGATAATCTTTATAATTTCTAGCAAAAAAATAGATATAGATTAAAATAGAAAAAGAGACAATACCTAAAAATAAGTGATTGGCTTTTTTATTTGCTTCTTTATCACCTTGTAAAAGACTTCTTCTAATTAAGGAGTCGCCATAAATATCGAATATAGAAATGACAATAAAGCTAATCCATATCAAATCTTCAAAACGAAGGCGATTTACTGTGTTTTGGATATCCTCATTCATAGTTCAGTTTATGTAAAAAATGAATTTATCTTTCCTATAATTTATGATAAAATTAAACTTAATCAATACCAAGAAATTGAATGGAAGGGAAAGATATCAATGGTAAAAGAATTACTTTCTCCCGTAGGAAATATGGAATGTCTTTATCAAGCGATTCATAATGGGGCAGATGCAGTTTATTTAGGAATGAAAAGCTTTGGAGCAAGACACTTTGCTACTAATTTTACAGAAGAGGAGATAAAAGAAGCAGTTAGTCTTTGTCATCTTTATCAAGTAAGAATTTATGTTACAATGAATACGCTAATAAAGAATAAAGAAGTGGATGCTTTTTTAGAACAAGTTTCTTTTTTATATAAAATAGGAGTAGATGCACTGATTATGCAGGATATTGGCATGATTCATTTAGTGCGAAAAAAATATCCGAATCTAGAAATCCATGCTTCTACTCAAGCAAATAATAGTAGTATCGAAACCATAAAAATGTTTTATAAATTGGGAGTTAAAAGAGTGGTCTTATCTAGAGAAATATCTTTAGAAGAAATAAAAAAAATTGATATTCCTATTGAATTAGAAGTTTTTATTCATGGAGCTTTATGTATTAGTTATTCTGGCTGTTGTCTTATGAGTGCTATGATGGGAGAAAGAAGTGGCAATCGTGGAGAATGCACAGGAAGTTGTCGTCTTTTATATGATTTGTATGAGAAAGAAAAAAAGATTGTTTCCAGTAAATACTTATTGAGTACAAGAGAATTAAATACCACCTCTCATATCAAAGAATTATTAAATAGTAACATTAATAGTTTTAAAATCGAAGGAAGAATGAAAAGTAAAGAGTATGTTGGTTTTGTAACAAGACTTTATCGAATGCTTCTAGATCAAAAAAGAATAGATTATGACAAAAAACAAGAGGAGTTAAAAACGCTTTATCACCGAAAATTTACAGATGGTCATTTATTTCATAGTACCAATATTATGAATATAGATACACCAAATCACATAGGATTAAAAATAGGAAAGGTAGTAGAAATTACTAAAAATAAGATAAAAATAAAATTAGAAAAACCATTAAATCAAGAAGATGGCATTCGTTTTTTCGAAAGTGGTAAGGGTTGTATTGTCAATTATTTATATGATAACCATTTAAAACTAGTGAATTCTAGTAAAGATATTGCGATTATTGATAATAAAATAAATTTAAGAACATTGGATACGGTTTATAAAACACAAGATAAAAAATTAATGGATGATTTAGGAAAGCTAGAATGGAAAAAGATAGGAATCGATATTTCTTTTAAAGCAAAAATAGGAAAGCCTATGGTACTTAAAGTTTCCTCTAATGATAAGGAAATTATCGAATATGGAGAAGTGGTAGAAAAAGCAAGAAATGCTCCTTTAAGCAAAGAACAAGTAATCAAACAACTAGAAAAGTTAGGCAATACTTGTTTTCAAAAATCTACGATTCAGATTGATATGGATCAGGATATTTTTATTCCTGTTCGGTACTTAAATGAAATTAGAAGAAAAGCTCTTGAAAAGTTAGAAAAGTCTTTCAAACAAAAAGAAGTAGAAGTGACAGAAAATGTACTTTCTTATCAAAAATTAGAAGTATCTGATAAGGCTAGAATGACTTGTACTTGTTATCAAGAAGAACAAATAAAGACGTGTTTGACTTTAGGATTCGATCGAATTTATGTAGTAGAAGAAGAGTACTATCAAAAATACAAAAATCATCCTGCTATCTATTATGTAGAAAGAAGAAACTTATTTCATTCTAATCTGGAGTTTGAAAAATCTTTAATTCATGAGTATCAAGAAGTAAAATCTTCTAAAATCATTGGAAATTATACTTTGAACGTTACCAATATCTATTCTTTATATTATTTATTAGAAAATGGCTTTGCTAATGTTTGTTTATCTTTAGAATTAAAAGAAAGAGAATTAGAGGAATTTTTAGAAGAGTTTGAAAAAAAGTTTGGATTTTCTTTCTCTCCAGAAATTTTAGTTTATGGTACTTGTTGTAATATGATGATAAAAGGAAATATTCTAAATATAGAAGAGGGGTATTTTCGCTATCAATTAAAAGATAAAAAAGGGCGACTTTTTCCAGTCTATCAAAAAGAGAATCATACGTACATTTTAAATTATCAAAAAATTGTAAAAAATCTAAGGAACAAGTTTTCCTATGTAAAAAGATTCGAATTTTATGACGAGAGTGGAGAAGAAATTAAAAGGATAGTAAAAAAGTTTATATAAATTGCCTTAAGTGTTACTAATTTGGAAAAAGTGTGCTAAAATATTAGTAGATAGGAGTGTGGGAGTATGAATGAGAAAAAAAGTATTCCTATAAAGAATTACTTTATATTATTATTGATTATATTAGGTACGTTTTTCATAGTGTATTATTTCTATCGTTGGTATGTTGTCTATTCCGATTATCAAGAAGATATACCAGTGATTAGAGATACGCTTTTAGAAGTTTCAGAGGAAGAAATGTATCACTATATTCAAGAAAACTCTACTACTGTTGTTTATATGTGTACCTCAGAAGATGCATCATGCCGTAACTTTGAAAAGAGTTTTAAAAAACTAATTGAAAGAGATTCTTTGAAAGAGTATATTACATATGTAAATTTAACACATGTTGATAAGGAGAAATTTATACATAACTTTAATGAGAAATATCATTATAAAAAAGAATTAAAAAACTATCCAGCTTTTATTGTATTTGACTCTGGAAATGTAGTAGATTTATTACAAGAAACTAAAAATAGTAAAGTAACTATTTCGGATGTAAAATCACTTTTAAAAAGAAATGAAGTAGGGAGTAATTATTAATTATGAATCATATTGTACTTTATGAACCAGAAATTCCGCAAAATACAGGAAATATTATGAGAACTTGTGTAGCAACAGGTACGAAGCTACATTTAATCAAACCACTAGGTTTTTCTCTTTCGGATAAATATGTAAAAAGAAGTGGTGCCAATTATATTGATAAATTAGATTATGAGGTATATGAAAATTTTGAGGATTTTCAGTCAAAAAACAAAGGTATTTATTATTATTTTACTAGATATGGTAGAAAACCTCATACCAGTTTCCATTATGAAAATAAAGAACATGAGAATTTATATTTTATCTTTGGTAAAGAGTCATCTGGAATACCGAAAGAATTATTAAAAGAACATCTAGATTATTGTATGCGAATACCAATGACTAGGGATGTCAGAGCTTTGAATTTATCGAATTGTTGTGCCATTGTGATATATGAAGTTTTACGCCAACAAAATTATGACAATTTATTGCTAGAGGAACCTCATAAAGGTGTTGATTATTTAGAACAATAAAGAAGATTTTGGTCTTCTTTTTGAATGAAAAATTATGTAAATATTTGTAAAAATAGGAGAGGTCATTAATAAAAAGAGGACCAAGTAGTATATAATACAGTAAGGAAAAGAAAGGTAGGTTATGTTATGGAGATAAAAACATTTGAAGAAAGAAAAAAAGAAGTAAAAAAATCCGCATCTCTTGGATTAGAAGAATTAAAAAAAGAGGGAATGGTACTTCCAAACGAGTCTTCTAAATTAGAAAGTATCATTGATAATGCTCACAATTATATAGAAAATAGTGTAAAAACGATTGCGGATACTGTCGCTAGTATCAAAGATGTTGGTTTAAGTGCTCATGAACCAGCTGTTACGAATTGGGTAGAAAAAGAACTAGAAGTGACACCACAAGAATTTGATGAATTCTTAAATCGTACAGAAACAGGAGCAGAAGCTAAAATCGGAATATTAGAGGAAATGGAAGTTCCAAACTCCATTATTGAAGAAGTAAAAAATGAGATTGGAATAAGTAAAAAAAAGAAATAACTTCTAAAATATTTTTAAAAATATGATATGATAGTAATAATAGGAGTTGACAGAATGTTATACGAATTATTACTTTTTATTTTGGCTTTATTACCAGTGATTCTTCTTGGGTATGTTATCTATTCAAAAGATAAAGAAAAAGAACCAATTAAATTATTAATTAAGCTATTTCTAGGAGGAATTTTATCTGCCGGATTAACATTAGGTGTGAGTTATCTTCTTAACTCGTATTTACCTTCCTTTTCTTATTATCCAGAAATGAAGGGCCTTTCTTTATTTATCTATACTTTTTTCTTTGTTTCTTTGGTAGAAGAACTATCAAAGTTTATTGCTACTTATTTTATTTCTTATCATAATAAAGAGTATGATCAGTTTTATGATATGATTGTATATGCTGTTTTTATTTCTTTGGGATTTGCTTGGATAGAGAATTTGTTATACGTTTATGAAGGCGGATTTAAAATCGCTTTACTTAGAGGGCTAGTTGCGGTACCAACTCATGTTAGTGTTGCTGTTTTTATGGGATATTATTTGTCTCTTGCGAAAGTAGCAGAGCTTAATCATTATTCTTCTAAAATAAAATATTTACTATTTAGTATATTAGTTCCAACCATACTCCATGGTATCTATGATTATTTAATCTATTCTTCTAATTATTTTTGTGTTTATCTTTATTATTTGTTTATTCTGATTCTTTATAAGAGAGCTTATCAACAAGTAAAGGTTTCTTCTTTGATGAGACAAAATCTAATCTTTCATTCTTTTCAAAAAGGCAGTCGTAAGAAAAAGAAACAAAGTAACTAGTAGTATGAACTGTTTCTCTCCTTTTATTCTTCATATATTATAATAGGTGATTATATATGGGATATATAAAAAGTCAAATAAAATTAATTAGAAAAAAAGATCATGCCATCAAATCCGCGTTAGAAGTTTTTTTATATCCTTCTTTTCGAGCACTATTATATTATAAAGTAGCACATTTTCTTTATTTAAGAAAACATTTCTTTTTTTCTAGATATTTAAGTGAAAGAGCAAAAAGAAAAACAGGAATTGAAATTCATCCAGGAGCAACCATAGGAAAAGATTTGTTTATCGATCATGGTTTTGGTGTAGTCATTGGAGAAAACGCTATTATTGGAGATAATGTTCTGATATATCATGGAGTTACTTTGGGAGCTACTGGAAAAGAAGAAGGAAAAAGACATCCAACCGTTCTTAATGATGTGGTAATTGGTTGTGGAGCAAAAGTATTAGGGAATATTACCATTGGAAATCATGCAAAAATAGGGGCAAACAGTGTAGTATTACAAGATGTTTCTGATGATACAACAGTAGTAGGAATACCAGCATATAAAAAGTGATGGGCGAGGATATAGAATACTGGATGAGTATCTATGAAAAAAATTTAAGTCAAAAACTTGAAGAAAACTGGCAATTATGGTATGATGAATATGTCAAGGAAACTTGCATAAACTAAAAAAGGGAAATACTGAACTTCTCCAAGTTGAGTACTTACCTAAAAAAGATTTGTTTAAGTACTTAATCTATTGCAGATTGAGTACTATTTTTCTTATATAGATTACTATTTTACAAAAGTAAAAAGTAAGGCTATTAGTAAGAAGATAATGATGATTAAGGAAAGAATTAAAAAATCTTTCTTATGCATAACTATCAGCCTCCTTCCTATAAGTTGGAGGCAAGTACCCAACGGTTCGTATTTCCTATAAGAATAATATCATATTTAGATAGTTATAACAATCGAACAAGTAAATTTTTACACTAAATATTTTTTGTGTCTTTTCTCAATTATTTGGTATAATGTAGAAAAGGTGGAGAGAAAAGATGCAAAATGAAAAAATAGGGTTATTTGATTCTGGATTAGGTGGATTATCGATTTTAAAAGCATTAGTTGAAATTCTTCCTAATGAGGATTATTTATTTTATGAAGATAGTATTCATAATCCATATGGGGATAAAAGGGAAGAAGAATTATTTAAGATTACTTCTTCCATTGTAGATTATTTACTTTCTAAGAATTGTAAGATTATTGTTATTGCTTGTAATACAGCAACTACATCGTGTATGAAGAAATTAAGAAAGAAATATCCTGATACCATTTTTGTAGGCACCGTACCAGCTATCAAAGTAGCATGTGATTATGATTATAAAGACGTAGTGGTTTTGTCTACTCCTTATACTTCCAAATCCAAAAGAGTAAATGAGTTAATTGACTGTTTTAAAAAAGAAGAACAAAATATAACAATAGTATCAGGTTCTAATTTAGCCAATCTAATAGAAATCAATGATAAAGAAAAAATAAGAAGTCTTCTTCTTGATAAATTATCCAAATATCAAAATAGCATGGATTCTATTGTACTGGGTTGTACGCATTATTCTTTAATCAAAGAAGAATTTCAACAATTATTTCCTAATGTTGCTTTATTAGATGGTTGTCTTGGGGTTTCACTAGAAGTTAAAAGACAATTGGAAAATAAAAAATTATTGAATTTATCACAGAAAAAGGGTACAATAACTATAGAAAATAGTAAGAGTAAAGATCTAATTACTAGAAGTTATGAATTTTTAGAAAGGTAGGTAAATATGAAATTTGGTTTCAAAAAAAAAGATAATATGATTAGTACAACTGGACCTGTGATTCATTCGAATCCAACACAAAATACAATGCAGAGTGTTCCTTCTAATGTCTATATAAAAAATACCAAATCTATTTTATTTTTAATTAATGGACTAGGAATTGCATCGAAAGACAGTTTTTCTATTGATTATGCGGAAGTAATGCCCAATATGAGTATGCTGATGGGAAATTACTTATACACTACTCTTGAAAATATTAATTATAACTATAAGAATGGATTTCGAAATTTTAGTCTAGGAAATGATTTGTTACCTACTTACCATAGATTGGAAAGTGATACTAATTTTTCTACGAATCAGGCAATAGTATCACTAACAAATGAATTATTAACGAATCAATCCAGATTGCATTTATTTTGTTTCCTCGATAATGATAAAGTAATTGATCAAGTAATGAAGATTGTAGATACTTTATCAAAAAGTGGAGTATCTGCTATTTTTCTTCATATTATATTAAGGCAAAAAGATATCATAGAATACGAAGGTATTATTTCTAAAATTAAAAGAATAGAAGATTCTATTACCCTTTATCAAAATACGAAAATTGGAACGATTACAGGAGAAATGCCGGTTAATGAAGAAGTGTATTTTAAATTAATTACAATGGAAAATGGAGAAAAGTGGCCTGACTATAGTAGGAAGATTGATTTTGCCAAACAACAAAATATGATTCCTAGAAATCTACAACCATTCTATTTGAATGCAGGATATAAAGTATTGGAAAAAGACGCTTTTTTATTTTTAAACTATGAAGATGTAGATTGTGATAAATTTATAGAGAGTTTTCCAAATACGAAAGTATATACGCTATTTCCTTTAAAGACGCAAACAAAAGCGATTTCTATTTATGAAGAGGTAGAACCAATTCATTATTTCGCGAAAACATTAGTAGAAAATAACCTCAAGTGTCTTGTTTTAACAAAAGAAGAGAGAATTGCCTCTATCAATTATAGTTTAAATGGGTTAAAAGATGTAAAGTGTCCTAACCTAGATTATATGTTACTGAATGTGAATATGGATATTCCCCAAATCATTAATACCGATTATTCCTATATTATATTTGATTATGATATTGCGAGTTTTGAAGAAGTCAGAAAACTAAAAGAGTTTTTAACTACCGTAGACAAGCAAATAGGAACGATTTATAATATTTGTGAAGAAAAAGGATATCAACTAGTGGTTTCCTCCTTATATGGATTATATAAGAATCTAACAACAGGAGTCGACAGAGAAGTAAAATTAGATTATTCCATTGAGGTCCCAGCAATTATTGTAGATAGAAACTTACAAAGATCAAAATACACCTTTAATTATGGAACTACTTATAATTTATCTACTACGATATTATATTTACTAACGAATAATCCCAACATAAAATCGTCTATTCGTAAAAGAGGAATTGTTGCCTTCTTTAAAAGTTAGTATCAAATTGTGTAAAGTAGAAAAGAAAGTTATGAAAAGCTTTCTTTTTTTGTGATATATTTAAATAGGTGATTAGTGTGGTAGATAGTTGTAGATTATATCGAAATTTATATGATATAATTCATCCCAGTATTTCTAGAAAAAATATATCAAACTATAAAATTATTTTTAATGATAATTTAATTCCTGTTAGAATATTTTATCCAAATAGAGATACCAAACTAGGAAGAATTATTATTTATATTCATGGAGATAAAACGAATGATAAAGTATACGAAGAGATTGCGAAAAGAACGGATTCCATTGTGATTTTTCTAGAGTATCGAAAAGAAAAGATAGAAATAGATTGTAACAATATGATTGAATATCTTTTAAAAGGATTAACAGAATGTAATATTTCTTTGGAAAATGTATTATTAATGGGAGATGATATTGAGAGTAACTTTCTTTTGCAGTTAGAGAATGAAAATAGGGTGAAAAAAATATTTATTATGCCAAATTTTCATTTAAAAAAACAGTTAAATATGGATAATATGATGATTATCACAGAAGATAATAAGAAAGAAGAAAGTGATTCTATTTATCAAATCGATGAGCGATTAGATGATTTTATCTTGCATAATAATATTACATTAAATGAGAAAATATATCGCATTATAAATAAAGTAGTAGGATAGGTGACTTATGGAAAAGAGAACAACAAAAAAAGAAATTGTAAAAATGCTTTTAAACAAAGAATTAGAAGAACAAGATGAAGAGGAATTATTAAATTTATTAGTGGATCAGTCCATATCGATTGATATTGATAAGTTAGAAGAGGCTAAAATGACAAGAGGAGATCGTATCGCAGATAAGTTAAGTGAGGTAGCTGGTAGTTGGGGGTTTATCCTTACTTTTGCCTTATTTTTAATTGGTTGGATTGTATTAAATACAGTTATTTTAAAAGAGGGTAGTGAAATTGATCCCTATCCATTTATTTTATTAAACCTATTACTTTCTTGCATTGCGGCTCTACAAGCTCCTATTATCATGATGAGTCAAAATAGACAAGCAGAAAAAGATAGTTTAAGAAACCAAAATGATTATCATACCGATTTAAAAAGTGAGTTGATATTAGAAGATTTACATGATAAACTAGTTAAAATTGAAAAAAATCAAAAACAACTTCTAAAACTGTTGAAGGAAGAGGATAATAATGAAAATAAGTAGGGCATTATTTCTATTCGTTGGTATTTTACTAGTAGTAGGGTGTAGTAATACCAATGAATTAGAGAAAAAATATGATACCAAAGGATATCAGCACATCAGCTGTAAAAGAGATGCAGAAGATAGTAATGAAGGTACAGAGGTGGATATTCATTATGATATTTATTATAAGGGGGAGTATTTAAAAATATTAAAATCAGAAGAGAAAATTACAAGTAGTAATCAAGAAGTATTAGATAATTACGAAAAAGCATACAAAAGTGTATATTCTGCATATGATAATTTGAAGTACTATGATAATAAGGTAACTAGGGATAGTAATTCTGTAAAGAGTGTAACTTATATTCATTATGGAAAAATCGATATGGACCAGTTACTTGATATTGAAGGAAAGGAAGATAATGTGGAAGTTACCGATGGAAAAATAAAACTAAAAGATTGGAAAAGTTTTGCTAAAAAATATGGAACCGTCTGTGATAGTTAGCTCTTCTTTTTGTTTGAATAGTTTAATTGGATAAAACGCTTCCCTCCGGAGGAAGAAAGTGCAGGTTCGAGTCCTGTTTCAAACACCAAATTAATTAGGTGATTTTATTGAAAAAAAGTCTGATTGTGGCTCATCGATGTGGTTACCTTGATGCCCAAGAGTTAGAAAATAGTATCGCCGCATTAAAATATTGTAATAGTATAGACTATATTGATGGTATCGAATTAGATTGTTTACTAACCAAGGATAAAAAAATAGTAGTTTTTCATGATTCCTTTGTATTAATCGATGAAAAAGTAAAGAATGTTTCTAAATTAAGTTTTCAGGAATTAGATGATTGGTATTATGAAAAAAATCATCGTCATTTAAATACCTTGGATGAAATGTTAAAAACAGTAAGTATTTCTAAAATCTTATTTATTGAATTAAAAAATGGGTTATTAAAGGATGATATTGATAGAGAATTATTAGAACTTGTTCATAAAGAATTAAAGAAACATAAAATAAAAAAAACAAAAATATTATGTTTTTCAGAAAAAATGTTAAATGCCTATTATAAATTAAATAAAAAAGAATCCTTGTGTTTATTGGTAAGTAAAAGTTCTTATTTATACAATGCAAAACTAATATATAATATGTATTTCAATAAAAAAATTAGTACCATTGCCATTCATAAGAGTATGGTTACGAAAAAACGTGTTAAAAAATTACTTCAAAATCATAATGTTGCTATTTATACGATAAAAAATAAAAAAGAAATGGAAAAAATACTAACAATCTTAGATGAAGTATATTATCAATACAAAGATAAATTTATGATTATTACGAATGTGCCTTCTATTGTGAATTTGGTACTAAATAAAATAAATTAAAAGATAGGAAAAGAATAATAATTAAGATGATTTTCTAACGGAAATATTAGAGATAAATAAACTCTCTAATTTTTTTGTTTTTAAACTATGATATATTAGTACAAAATCTTGATCAAGGTAGACAATAATTTTAGTTGTATTATGAATCATTTGATGTTATTCTTTTAATAGAGGTGGTAGTAGATGAAGGTATTTCTATATACAGAGGCTTTGAAGGCGGTAGGAAAAAGTGGTTTAGGAAAAGCGATTGAACATCAAAAAGAAGCTTTAACAAAAGTTGGTGTTGACTATACATTAAATGGTAAGGATGATTATGATATTATTCATATCAATTTTTATTTACCGAAATCTTACTTTGTAGCCAAAAAAGCCAAAAGAAAAGGGAAAAAAGTAGTATATCATGCTCATTCTACCGAGGAAGATTATATCAATGGTTTTATTTTATCGAGGCAAACTTCTAAACTATTTAAATGGTGGTTAATCAAATGTTACCGTCTAGGGGATGTGATTGTTACTCCTACGGAGTATTCTAAAAAAATATTATCTGGCTATCCTCATCTAAATGAAAAGAAAATATATGCGATATCCAATGGAATCAATCTTGATTTGTTTAAAAGGAATGAAAAATTAGGAATTGAATTTCGAAAAAAGTATAACATCAAAGAAAAGGAGAAAGTGATTATCGGAATCGGTCTTTATATTGAAAGAAAAGGAATTGTAGACTTTGTTGAACTTGCCAAAAGAATGCCAGAGTACAAATTTATTTGGTTTGGATATTCGCCCCTTTCTGTTGCAACAAAAAAGGTAAGAGATGCAGTAAATACGAAATTAGATAATTTAGTGTTTGCAGGTTATGTGGCACAAGAAGAGATTCATAAAGCTTTATGTGGCTGTGATTTATATGTTTTTCCAACATTAGAAGAAACAGAAGGAATTCCTATTATTGAAGCCTTGGCTTGTAAAACAAAAGCGATTGTAAGAGATATCCCAATTTTTGAAGACTTCTTGACAGATGGTGTGGATTGTTACAAAGCAAAAGATGTGGATGAGTTTGAAGAAAAAATAAAAAAAATACTAAATGGCGAATTAAAGGATGTTAGTGAAGCAGGCTACCATTTGGCAGAGGAAAGAAGTATTGAAAGTGTTGGTAAAAAGTTAAAAGAAGTATATGAAGAAGTATTAAAAAATATCTAACAGTAGAAGGTTAGATATTTTTATGTGTATTTATACTTTCTAGGTTTTTCAAAAGAAATATTAATTAAGATGCCAACAATAATCATATAGGATAATAAACTACTTCCTCCATAACTAATAAAAGGGAGTGTAATACCAGTAATCGGAACTAATCCAACTGTCATTCCAATGTTTTGTATTTGTTGAAAGACAAGCATTGCAACAATTCCCATTAAGACATATCGGTCGGTATCATTAATCTTTTTTTGAGCAAGTAGAATAATTCTAGTATCAAAGAAGATGATTAAGGAAATTAATAGAAAGACCCCTAATAAACCAAAATTGGATGCAAAAACAGCAAAGATAAAGTCCGTTCCAGCTTCTGGAAAATAAATCGGTGTTTTATTGAATCCATGTCCATATACACCAGCGGATCCAATCGCGGCGAGAGAATTTTCCAGTTGTAATCCATTTCCGCTAGACCAGTTAAATATTCTTTCTAGACGATAATATAGCTTCGTACCAAAAAGATGAATAAATGACTTTTCTTGGAAAAAGTATAAAAATAAGGTTCCACCTAAGAAAATAGAAATAAGTAGGAAGGCAAAAATAAACCATCTCGCACGAATTCCAGAGGTAAACATCATGACAAAATAGATAATTAAATAAATGATAACACATCCAGTATCTGGTTGAAGAAAAGTTAAAATTGATGGAATAAGTACCACAATAAGTGTTTTTAAAATAAAGATAAATTCTTCTGTCATGGTTGGGGCAGTATATTTTGTTCTGAAAGAATGAATCATGGAGGCAAGTATCAACATTAGAAAAATTTTCATAAACTCACTCGGTTGAAAACTACCAATTCCGGGTATGACAAACCAACACTTACTACTGTTGATTTCTGGAGCAAATAGAAGTAGGGAAAGAAGTAAAATATTTCCTATGACATATAAAACCCAAGCATTTTTATACAAGTATTCATTTTTTAATTTAATTAAAATAGCTACGAGTCCTGCACCTAAAAGATACCAAAAAATTTGTTTTAATGCTAAATTACCAGAAGATTTCGCAATGTAAGTTTGAGCACTATAAATGGTAATAACACTAGTAATAGCGAGTAAGCAAATTGGAATTAAAATGGATAAATTGAATTTTCTTCTCATGTACATAAATTTTCTTCCCTTCTAATATATATTATATCAAAATTTCGCAATTTTTATATCAAATAATCATAAAATGTAGTAAGGATGTGATATTATTAAAAAATTACCAAAAATATATCAGAATACTATCGATAGAAAGATAAAAAATAATATAACTGCCTATTATTCTAACGCAAGTAGTAAAACAGTTCAAGAAAAAAATGATAGAATGAGTCAGGCAGAAATCTCTTCTTTTCTTCAGCGATTATTTGATGAAGATAAGCATGTTTTTAATATTCCAGTTATCATTAAGACACATGATTATACTTATGATACTAGTTTAGTTACTAGAAATCCTTCTTATATCTTAACATTTGATCAAGATAGAATTCCCATTGATGAAATTATCTCCATCCGTAAAAAATATTGAGTAAATACTTATTTATATCATAAGCGAAAAATAGAAAAATATGCATAAAAGAAGCAAAGAAAAAGTAGATTAGAGGATTTTTCTCTTGGTCTACTTTTTAGTTTTATTTTACTTAGAAGCTATTTTATATATTTAAGTTAATATCACCATAGCATTTAATGGCACTGACACATTTTAGGTTAATGGTAAAGAATGTATTCGTAGAAGTATAAACTCCATTTTCAAAAGTTAGTGCACGACAAGTACAACAACAATCATCTAGGGATTCTACTCTGAATATGGTTGCATTATCTACGGTCCAAATATTTCCTGTAGTACAATTATAAAAAGAAACTGGTCTCGTGTTGTAGCATTCAAGAGAATCTGGTCCTAAAAAAGGTCTATCACATCCTTCTTTACAACATTTTTTAAAACTATTTCTTTGTAAATGAATAATTTTGTTTACAATTTCGGCAATGCAGTTACAAGCACAGTGTTCTTCTTCTTTTCTTTTTTCATCATCACACATAATAACCCTCCTTTCTTTTTATTATATTTCTAAGAATGTATCATCTAAACATCTTAAGATACAGAAACATTCTAAGTTCACTGTAACAAATTCACTTGTAGCAGTATAGGTTGATGGATCTTCTACGGTTGGTGTATTTAATATTCTTAGAGTTGCACAACATCCTTTTACATTTTCTACCCGAAATACACTAGATGTTGCTAATTGATTATTTTGATAATAATTTACTGTAAATAAATTTCCACTTCTAGTATATAAAGTAACGGGTCTTGTATTATATATGTAGCATCCATTTAGGCCTAGAAAAGGTCTATCACATCCTTCACTAACACATTCATTAGAACATTCCTTTTGTAAAATATCAATTACTTTTAGTATTTTTGCTAGGCAACAAGTATCATTATTTTCCATAAGAAACCTCCTTATCTTTTCTAATATATAGTATTCATGTTTTATAGAATAGTGTGTAGTTAATACCTATATTATATATATGTTTAAAATTAAAAATATTTCCTTTTCTTTTTCCTTATTATTCGGTATAATATAGTATATAAGATGGAGGATGATTAGATGCAATATATTATTATAGGGGTTATTTTATTAATTATTTTATTAGCTGTATTAAAGGCAACGAGTAAAGATGCCCCTCTTGATTTCAATAAATTAGTAGAAGCATTAGGAGGAAAAGAAAATATTATCGATACCGAGGTTACTTTGTCTAGATTTAAAGTAACACTAAAAGAGGTAGAAAAAGCAAATAAAGAAGCCATTCAAAAACTAGGAGCAAAAGGGATTGTAGAAATTGATAATCAATTAAAAATTATTTTAGGACCAGATTCCAAACAATTAAAAAAATATATTAATGACTTAAAGTGACAAATTTCGTCATTTTTTTCATATTTCGACAATATTCGACAAATCTCTTCGATATAGTTAAGAAAAGGAAGGGATTTTATGCAAATATTTGAAGATATGCTTTTAAATGGGATGTGTTTACTTTTTCCATTATCCATCTATATTATTTTTATCGCTTATTTTAGAAATCAGGATAAACATTCAGAAGACATTTTTTTAGTAATCGCTTTGTATTCTTCGATTTATCTACTAATGAAATTTGGTAGTGACCGAATTTTTATTTATCCTATGATTCTTTTTAATGTACCATTATTAGTTGCTTATTTGAAAAAGAAAAATAAAGTAGCCATTATGATATCCATTGTTTTAGTATTTTATTATCACTATGGAATGAAGGTAGAATTCATTCATCTGGTTCTTGAATATATCCTTTATTATATTACTTATAATTATTTATCTTTTAAGAGAAAAGATTCTATTTCCATTATTACTAATTTTGTTGTCATTAAATCTTTCTTAATGAGTTTAGAGATATTTTTTCTTTTTAATCCAACTGGAAGTTGTATGGAAAATATTGTAATAATTATCTTTATTATGACGTATTTTACCTTAATTGCTTATCTTATTTTATTCTTTTTAAATAAAGGAGAAGAGGTAATGATGCTTAATAATGTCATCCATGAATTAGAAAAGGAAAAAAAGTTAAGAGAATCTCTTTTTAAAATTACACATGAGATTAAAAATCCGATTGCTGTTTGTAAAGGATATTTGGATATGTTAGATTATGAAGATAAGGATAAAGTGAAAAGATATATTCCTATTATTAAAGATGAAATTAGTAGAACGCTTATTTTAATGGATGATTTTTTAGACTATACCAAAGTAGAAATCGAATTCGATATTGCGGATATTTACATGTTACTGGAAGATACTTGTGATATTGTAAAACCATTGTTTAAAAATAGTCATATAAAATTAAATTATACCATACCAGAGGATGAGTTATACATGAATTTAGATTATAACCGGTTAAAACAAGTACTTGTTAATCTTTTAAAAAATAGTATTGAAGCAAAAGATAGTAGAAAAAAAGAAAATGTAGTAACGATTGATGTGATAGCGGAAAAAGAACAAATCATAATTAAAATTAAAGATAATGGAGTAGGAATGGATAAAAAGACTTTAGAAAAAGTAGATGAGATGTTTTATACCACAAAAGAAAAAGGGACTGGTTTAGGAGTGGCCCTTTCGAAAGAAATTATTCATTTACATGGGGGAGATATGAAGTATTCTTCTGTAAAAGGAAAGTATACGCAAGTGGTTATTTCCTTACCAATCATTGCTTAGAAAACAAAAAAGACTAGCTTCAGTCTTTTTCATTAATAATAAAAGTTGTTGCTATTACTACTATACATATATGGTGCAGGTTGAGCCATCATAGGTGGTTGTGGATAGTAAAACATATGACCACCACAACATCCACCGTTATTATTATTTAATTGATTATTATTTGCAATTCCATAACCTAAGGCAGTACCAGCTAATCCTCCAACCACAAAGGGAGCCCAGAAAAATCGTTCATCTTGTGCTTCAGGATAGATTTGGTTATTGGCTACAAAAGATGGTTGGTCACTTCTCATCATATTATAATCTGGATAATAATTATAGTTATACATAAAAACACTCCTTTATAAGTAAGATATGTAAAAGTTAAAATATGGTTCTAGAAATTAGAGTAGGGGTGTGCTATAATAACGGTATTTAGGGGGAAACTATGCTAGAAGATATCAAATTAACAGAGAAAGAATTAAACTATATGAAGGTAAATAGAGATAATCTGGGTACGGAATCTTATATTTATAAAGTAGATGAGAGAACGGTTTATAAAATATTTCGAACACAATCTCCTGAAGTACTAGAAAATAAGTTTCAAAAGATAAACGCTTTGCATCAGAAAAATATTGACTTTATGGTGAATCCTCTTGCTACTCTTTCTTGTGGTGACAATTTTGTTGGCTATCAGATGATTTTACTTGAAAATCTAGAGTGGTATCAATTTCCACTACATACGAAATCTTTGGAAGTTTTAAAGAGATATTTATTACAATTAGAAGAGAATAATATTATTTATGGAGATATTTGGGCGGCAAATTTATTTTTTATGAATAGAAAATTATTATTAGGGGATTCTGATAATATTCAAATAGATGGTTATCGAATGGATATCCTTCCTTCGGTGTTATCTGATTTTTATCATAATGGAAAGTTTCGTATTGATGTTCATGCTTTTATGCATAATTTATTTGTTTTAGAAGAAGTGGAAAAAATTTCTTGTTCTAGTAGAAGTGGTATTGAGGATTTAAAAAACAAGGAGCCCGTTTTCTTTCGTGAAGGAGGAAAGAAATTAGTAAAAGATATGAGTACGATTCATACCAATCCTTCGATTATGAAAAATCGATATTTAATTGATTATTTAAAATAAATACTATAAAATGAAAGAAAGAGGTGGTACTGTTGGAAAGACTTCAAAAATTTATTGCAAACTCTGGATATTGTTCTAGAAGAAAAGCAGAAGAACTGATTCAAAAAGGAAAAGTTTTTATAGATGGGAAAATAATTACAGAACTCGGAACAAAAGTAAGTGGAAAAGAAGAGATTATGATAGAAGGGAATCTTTTAAAGAAGGAAGAAAAAGAATATTATTTATTAAATAAACCACGTGGAGTAATTACTTCTTTAAAAGATGATAAAAATAGAAAAACTGTTGTGGATATCATAAATAGTAAGGTAAGAATCTATCCAGTAGGAAGACTTGATTATGATACAACAGGAGTACTTCTTCTTACCAATGATGGAGAGTTTGCTAATATATTGATGCATCCTAATCCAAAAATAGAGAAAGTTTATACGGCCAAAGTAAGAGGCATTATAAAGGGAGAACAAATTAACAAGTTAAAAAATGGGGTTTTGATAGATGGAAGAAAAACCGAAAAAACACATGTAAAACTTCGGAGAGTGGATTTAAAAAACAATACTTCTTATGTATCCCTTATCCTACATGAAGGGCGAAACCATCAAGTGAAAAGGATGTTTCAGGCAGTTGGTTTTGAAGTAATCAAATTAAAAAGAGACCGAGTAGGAATCTTTACACTAGATGGACTAGCATCTGGAGAATTTCGAAAGTTAACACCAAAAGAAGTTGCTATTATTTATTCTTTTAAAAAGTAGATTTTTAAAAGAATAGGAGGGAAATTATTATGGTTAATCAGAAAGAAGTTAGCTGGGAAGAGTTAAAATAAAAGAAAGAACTTTTATTAAAAGCAATGGAACTAAAAAGAGATAACGATAATAGGGTAGTAGTGACAGATTCTGAAATTTGTGGCAATATTCTAACAGATTATAAAGAAGTAAATAAATCGGTTTATATGGAATTAATTCACTTAATATATTCGTATAAAGAGATAGCAACCACTACTTTATCTTATCAAAATGAAAAATATTCGTTTTTACATGCAAGTCTATTAAATGGACTTTTAGGCTTAAGTCAAGAACAAAAGGATTATGCCAGTAAAATAGAATAAATTTTCTTCGCAATCAGATTTGATATAATTAATATAATA
>CAJUIY010000017.1 GCA_910586865.1 uncultured Bacilli bacterium | reverse complement strand
AAATTATCAATCCAATTGGTAAGTTTAGGAAAGTATTGTTTCATAATAATTAATAACTCTTCTAATGGATTAACAGCATTTCTTAATTCTCTTTTCATTTTTCTTGTTATTCTTTTCTTCATTTTTTACAACCACCTTTATTTTATTAATTATATCAAATTTGATTGCGAAGAAAATTTATTCTATTTTACTGGAATTATTTAAATATCATTGCAAATGGTATTTTTTTATTTTATACTTTATCTTAGGTGATTTCAATGTTTATAGATACTCATTGTCATCTTTCACTAGAATACTATGATAGTATTGAAGATGTCATATTAGAAAATAGAAAAAATAAAATTGATAAGATGATTCTATCTGGATGCAGTAAAAAAGAGATAGAAAGTAGTTTACAATATATAAAAACTTTTGATGATGTTTATGCAACAATAGGATATCATCCCGATCAAGTAGACAAGGTGAATGCGGAAGATATGAATCTGCTAGAAAAGCTTATCATGAACAATAAGAAAATTGTTGGTATCGGTGAGATAGGACTAGATTATCATTATACAAAGGAAAATAAAGAAAAACAGATATCTCTATTTAAAAGGCAATTATCTCTTGCTGAAAAGCTTCACCTCCCTGTAGTTATTCATACTAGGGATGCTACAGAAGATACAATTAATATATTGAAAGAGTATCAGTTAAGAGGAGTAATTCATTGTTTTTCAGGTAGCTTAGAAACAGCAAATATTTACTTATCACTAGGTTATAAATTAGGAATCGGTGGTGTTGTTACTTTTAAAAATAGTAAATTGGGTGAAGTTATCAGAAAAGTATCCCTTTCGGATATTGTGTTAGAAACAGACAGTCCTTATCTAAGTCCAGAACCATTAAGAGGAACTATCAATAGTTCTAAGAATATCCCATTTATAGCGGATAAAATAGCCCAACTTAAAGGTGTAAAGATAGAGGAAGTTTCTAAGATTACATTAGAAAATACATATAATTTATTTGACTTAACATAGCAATTATGATAATGTTAATGTATAGGAAAATATGGAGGCTATGATGAGAAAAGGTTCTAATACAAAAAGTAATCATTCAAAAGAAATTATTTTACCAATAATTTTAGTTGTGCTTCTTTTTATTTCTGTGATTGGAATTACTTATGCAATATTTACTTATGCAAAAGAAGGTAAAGTAGCAAATAGGATTTCTACAGGCTCTCTTACATTTTCATATACAGAAACATCAAATGGAATTTCACTTACTAATGCAGTACCTGTATCTGATACGGTTGGAAAAGCAATGGCAAATGGAAATGGTTATTTTGATTTCAATGTTTCCTGTAAAATTGTAGGAAACAATGTTATTAAATATGAAGTATATACAACGGAAGAAAATGTAAGCCCAAAATTAGATTCTGCCTTTGTTAAAATATATTTAACGGATGGAACTACAGATAAACCACTTTCTGGATACGATGGGACTGTTCCAACTTATAGTAGTTTACCAGCTACCTCTATCAGTGGTGGTTCTAAGCGATTATATCTTGGTACTTTTAATAGTACAGGGGTACAATCTTTTAGACTAAGAATGTGGGTGTCAGAAAGTTACTCTGTTTCATCAAATAGTCAACAATTTAAAATAAAAGTAAATGTAAAGGCAAATAATTAACGGAAAGAGGTATTGTATATGCAAGAAAAAGATAACATGAAAAAAGAAAATATCAAGGAAGGAGTAGAAGAGAAAGAAAAAGATAATTCATCACGAGTAATTTTATTATCTCTTTTGGCAATCACTATATTAGTAATATCAGTAATTAGTGTTAGCTTTGCAACTTTTCTTAGAGTACAAGAAGGAAAGAAATCGAATACAATTAGTACGGGTAATATTTCAATGAATTACACGGAAGATACTAATGGCATCTCAATTGAAAATGCTTTACCTACCTCAGATATGGTTGGTAAAACTTTGAAAGGAAAAGGCGAGTATTTTGATTTTACGATTAATTCCACTATTGTTGGGAATGTTTCTGTTAATTATGAGATTGCAGCTATTAAAGATGTCAATTCTAGTATTCCCGATGGTGCTGTTAAATTATATTTGGAGCAACAAAAGAGCGGTACTTATGAAGAAGTAATGGCCCCTACTTTTTTTACTCCAATTGATAAACAAACAAATGTAGGTTCTCCTAAAGGTTCTATGGTATTATTGAATGTTACGAAAAAGTCGTCATCGGTAGATAATTATCGATTAAGAATGTGGTTAGATGAAAATGCAGTAGTAGAATCTGGTAAGTTTTATTCAGTAAAAATTAATGTATATGGAAAAGCATTATAAGATGCTTTTTTTAAGTATAAGGTGATTTTATGGAAAATAGTGACTCAAAAGAGATTTTATTGTCAATATTTGGTATTGCTCTTTTAGTTTTGGCAGTGGCAGGTATTTCTTATGCAGTTTTTACCTTTTCTGAGGTGGGGAAGAGAGAAAATGTAATATCAACAGGAGGAATTACTTTTTCTTTTATTGAAAGTAGTAAAAATACAATTCATATTACAGATGCATTACCATTAAGTGATTCTGTTGGAAAAGTACAAAATGAATACTTTGATTTTTCTTTAGAGGCAGTAATACAAGGTAAATCCACTATTTATTATGAGATAAGAGCAAAACAAATGGAAGTTGCGGATAGTATTGAACCAAGTAAAATTAAATTCTATTTAGAAAAAGAAGTAGCTTCTTCTTATCAAGAAGTTTTAAAACCAACTAATTTTTCTATTACTAGAAATTCTAATATTCACAATAGCAATATAGATTTATCTTCGATGCTTCTTTATAGTAGTAGTTTTACTAATAATTCAGAAAGAAATCAAAAAATGACAGATCAATATCGTTTAAGAATATGGTTAGATCAGAATTCATCTCTTGAAAGTACCAAGAAAAACTTTAAATTTAAGGTAAATGTTTATGCAAATATGTAAAGATTGATAGTGCAATTTTTCCTATTTCATGCTATTATATAGGTAGAATAGAATAATAGGAGGAGTGGCAAAGTGGAGAGCACTGAAAAAGAAGAAAAAAATAGTTTTTTTCGAACTATATACCAAGCGTACCATTTTGTCGCAAAGGTATTGTTGTATTCGGTCTTAATCATTTTAATCTTAGTAGCGATTGGTGTTGTTGCCTATTTTATTGATTTACAAAGAAATGTAAAAAATGGGGTGAATAAACCTCCTTTACTTGGAGCTTATATTATTATTAGTCCCAGTATGGAACCAACAATAAAAGTAGAAGATGCGATTATTACTTTAAGACAGGAAGCAAAAGAACTTGAAGTAGGGGATATTATTACGTTTCTATCGAGTGATCCTAGATATTCGGGATTAACTATTACCCATAGAATTGTTGGTATTGAAAAGAGTAAAAATGGAGATCTTTTCTTTCGGACCAAAGGAGATAATAACAATACAGAAGATACGGCACTTGTTTCTGCTAAAAATGTTTTTGGCAGAGTTATCTTAAAGATTCCAAAGATTGGATATATTCAAACATTATTAATGCAGTCTTATGGTTGGATTATCATTGTAGTAATTCCATGTTTATGTATTGTTGGTTATGATATCATTAAATTAGTAAAATCTATTAAAAGTAGTGTTTTAAATACAAATAAAAAAAGTGAGAAAATAGAAAAAGTGGATTTAATAGAATCAGATCAAGATCGATTAGAAGAAGAAAAAAGAAAAAAGGAAGAAAAAGAAAAGCTTGAAGAAGAATTAAGGCGAGAAGAAAAAAAATTAGAAGAAGAGAACAAACAAAATCAAACAGAAGAAGAGGAAGAAATAGAAATAATATAGAGGTGAATGAAATGGGAAAAAAAATACTTTTAATTATTGGAGGAATCATTTTAGTTATTGGAGTAATAATACTTTCTTATATTAGTTTTCAGTATTTTGGTAATAAAGATGCCATTGTTAGTACCTTGGAGATAGTAGTGGATGATCAAGGAAATAAAGTAAATTTAGATAAACAAGTTCCAACAAAAGATGAAGAAACCGATGATATTACTCCTTATACCTTTTCCGTAAAGAATAGTGGTAGTACAGACATTAAATATGAACTATTAATTGAAGATTTTGTAGATGATAAAAATAGTACTAAAAAAATTCTTAGTAGAAAAAATTTAAGATATGAATTGTCCCTTAATGGTAAAGTAGTAAAAAAAGATAATTTATCCAATGTAGAAAATAATATTATTGATGTAAGAACAGTTCCAGCAAAATCAAGAAATCGATATGAATTAAAGGTATGGATAACAGGAAAATTAGATAGTTCTGATTGGATGGATAAGTATTATAATTATAATATCGCAGTCAATCCAATTACTAGATAAGAGGGATTTTCATGAAGAAAATATTTTTAGAGTATCTTAATATGATAGGTTATACTATTTTAGGTATAACCTTTGGTTTATGTTTTTTTCTAATATTTATTAATTTTTATCATTATAAGGAAGTAAATAACAAATATGTCAAACAAGAAAGTGATTTTCAAGCAGAAAAAGAAATCAAAGATAAATTATCTTTAGTAACAGAAAATGCCAAAATAGATGTCAATACGTATAGAGGAGCTGAAGATGTATATAGTGTGTCTAGTATTTCTTCAAGACTTACCTCATGTGTAGAAAGAATAAATTCCAAAAATTTTGATAAAATACTAGAAAAAAAAGAAATCACAATGAAAGATTTGTATACGATGCAACAATTCTATCAGACTAGTATTTCTAATGAATGTTTAATAAAACAGATTTATGAATTATCAGAACCAACGAATACTAGAATTCATATCTCCACTCTTCCTCTAATAAAATCTTTTATGGAGGATCATACGAATACTTTAATGAAAAATACTGATTATATTCAAAAAGTATTAAAAGGTAATAGTAGTTATTCTTTTACTAGTACTTCTTCTAAAAATGATATTTATGATGAAGTAAAAGACACCTATTATGAAATATTAAATAACTATAAAATGGCTGTTGATTATATTTATGATATTTCAGTATGGTTTAAAGGAGTGATTCAAAGTTGAAAAAGATTATCAATTATCTATTAATGGGCTTAAAATTTTTACTTTTATTAATATCTTTTGGTTTATCTTTTTATATTGTTTTATCGATGTATTCTAGAGTAGATAAAGGAATCATGGAAGCAATTCCTATCTTTCTTCCTTTTATTCTCTTACTTATTCTATTTTCTATTAATATTTCCTTAAAACAGAATTCAGTAAATCATAATTTATTTTATAATTTAACTTGTTGTCTAGTATTTTCATGTATTTGTTTTGTCAGTTTTAGAGCTTTATTAGATCAAAATATGGTTCTTAATGAAATAATGGGATATAACATTAATTTTTTATATTATGGTGATTTTATTGTATTTATGAAGTTAATGATGTATGGATTATTCATTAGTAATATTATTTTTATTTTTACAAGCAAAAAGGAAAAAGAAAAGGAGAATAGGGAGATAGAGGTCTTATAGGCCTTTTTTCTTGTTTCTAATTCGTTTACAAATGATATTTTGTCTTGTATAATTAGTGATATAAGTTAGGAAAGGATTCTATTGATTACTTAATAGATGGATAAAGAAGGAATGGATAATTTTAAACATAAGAAAAAATATGGTCAAAACTTTTTAAAAGACACTAGTATTGTTTCAAGAATTGTTTCAATATCTGGAATTACGAAGAATGATTTAGTATTAGAAGTAGGTCCAGGAAAAGGGATATTAACTAAAGAGTTAGCAAAGTGTAGTAAAGAAGTAATTTCTTATGAAATTGATGAAGAGTTAAGATTACATTTAGATACCGTAAAAGATAATTTTAATAATATTCATTTTATTTATGATGACTTTCTAAATAGAGAAATAAAAAAGGATATCAAAGATATTACTTATCAAAATATTTATTTTATTAGTAATGTTCCTTACTATATTACAACACCTATTTTAATGAAATTAATGGATTCTACGATTCCATTCCAAAAAATAATTATGATGGTACAAAAAGAGGTTGGAGAGCGATTTAGTGCCAAGCCAAAAAGTAAAAATTATTCTTCGATTACAGTTTACTTAAATTATTATTATGATGTCGTAAAAGAATTTAATGTAGATAGAAACAAGTTTACTCCATCACCTAATGTAGATAGTTGTATTGTATCCTTAACAAGAAAGAAGAAATTGACACCATTAAAGAATAAAGATTATTTCTTTCAATTAGTTCGCGATAGCTTTCAATTTAAAAGAAAAAACATTAAGAATAATTTAAAAAATTACGACTCGGAAATAGTGGAAGAAGTGTTAATAAAAAATGGTTATCAGTTAACATCACGTGCAGAGGAATTGCCACTAGATGTTTTTATAGAGTTAAGTAATACCCTATTAATGAAATAAAAAGTCAAAAGTAATTTACTTATCCAAATTTTAAGCAATAGAAATGATAAGTGAAAAAGATTAAAGAAAGTAAAATTTTTTGCAAAGAAATTATAAAGCTCCGTGTTATTTTTATTGTCGAAAAATGTTGACATTTATATTACTATAGATATACAATGAAATTGATAAATATACGTGCTTAATGTGTTGCAGTATTACTTCTAGTTATAGTATGTTCATCAAATAATATCACATATATACTTCATTAGAATGGAGGTGATATTGTATCATGGAAGGATGGTACTTTATTTGATAGAATATAATAGTAGTATACTGCAATTTTTTGTAATTATACTCTATTAAAAAAAATTAAAATAGTGAAGTATAAAAACTAGATTTTATTTTGAAGTATAGTGGTATTAAGTCTATGTTTTTATAATTCTAAAATAAAGATAGGAGAGTGTATTTATATGAATAAAAATATAAAAAGAATGGGAGTTACTTTAGTAGCAGTAATGTTAATGAGTGGTGCAGTTGTTACATCTGCAGCAAGTTGGTCAAGTGAGACTTCAACTTCAACACCAAGATTCGGAGGTGTGACATATAATAGAAGTGTTTCTAATAATAAAACAAGTGGCTCTGTATATGGTTCTCAATATGCAACTTATCAACAAACTGCATTAGCTCATCAAATTGCATTAGCGTATTTTAATACAAATAATACTCTTGTTCAAGGAAGTAATTGGACTGATGCTACAGTCAATTCTATTAAACATCCAGAATTATCATTAATTCAAGTAGCTAGAAATTATTATTCAGCAGCAAAAAGTGCAAATCTAGAGCCAACAAATAATACAGTTGTCAAATACAGATTTTCAGCTGATAATATTTAATAACCCCTTTAGTGTAGTTAGAGAAGTTTCTCTTCTCTAACTAACAATTATGTTAGGAGAATGTTTATGAAGGAACTTGCACATAAAAAAATTTTTTTAATCGTTATATTAATAATTATCTATTTGTTTATTCACCTTGGGTATCTCAGTATGGGATACAATCTTTTTTCGAGTATTAGTGCTCAAACAGGACTTGAGTTTTTTTATCGTATCAATGGTGCGACTCTTTTTCTTCCATTTTACTTATTATTAGGTTTCCTATTAAATAATATTCTTGCAACTGATTATTATAAAAACAAATATAGTTCATTTCAACATTTTATTGTTGAAAGAACAAAATATAAACCTAGAATCAAGGAAGAAATAAAAAGAATTTTAATTGTATCATTTATTGTAAGATTATTAATACATCTTATTACTTTTTTTATAATTCACATAAATTTTACAAAGATTAGTTTGGTAATGACAAAAGATCCCACCTACTATATCAATGCTGTATTTGCGTATAGTAGCAATTCTGTAATTTCATTTATATTCTACATCATATATTCAACTATCGGTTTTTGTATATTGTCTTTATTCTTGTATAGTTTAATTCCTTTTATTAAAAACTTATACATTTATAGAATTAGTGGAATTTTGTTGTCAATAATTGGTACTATGATTCCTGCACTAATAGGTAATCTATATATTTCCTATCTTGGTAAATTAGGTTTAATAGGTAATATTATTACAAACTTATTTTATAGTGGTGGATTAATAAGTCCAGGAGTAGATGCTTTTACTGGAGTAACAAATGGAATAGAAATGCACGTAATGTTTTTCTTGAATTGTTTAGGTTATTTATTTATTACCTGTATTTTGATAAAATATAGATATAAGAGAGAAAGAAAAAATGGTTAAGTTATTAAAAAAAGATAGGGTTAAATTTTATAGTATTATCACTTTGGTAGCGATATTTGGCGCTATTGTCCTGCTTGGAAAAAAAGCAGATGATATAGATATGATTTCTAGTTTGACATCAGCAAATTATATAGCGATGATTCTAAATAATATATATATCTTTTATATTTTTACTAGATGCAAAAAAATAAAATCTATTTATGATAAGATAATATGTAGAATAGGTTCAAAAAAGTTTTTTTATCTTTATGTTATCAATATAATTGTTGATATATTGTTGTATTTTTTTATCGTTGATATTTCTTTATATTTAAAATTAGGAATTAATTATGACTTGCTCCATTTCTTTATAGTATTTCAGTTATTAAGATTCTCTTGTTTCTTTATGGAAGAATTAATTTCTATGTTAATTTTTTTAAATAAGAATGGAAATTTATTTATCATAATTCCAATAGCATTGAATGTTATATTTCATTATTTTGTAAGTCCAGTTTTAGTCGAATACTTTTTAGGAGTAATTTAGGAGGAAAATATGTTAGAAATTAAAAATGTATATAAAAAATTTAGAAATAATATCCTTTTTGAAGATGTTAATTTGAAATTTAAAAAAGGAGAAGTAATTCATCTTTATGGGTTGAATGGAAGTGGAAAATCTACTTTGTTTAAGATGATTGCGGATATTATGGAACCTGATAGAGGTGAAATAGTAATTGAAAAAGGAAAAAGAATAGGTGCCGTTATAGAAAATCCAGGTTTTATTGAGAATGAAACGATTTTATATAATTTGAAATATTTATATTCTTTGTTAAATAATTATGATGAAGAAGCAGAAAATAAAATAAAAAAACTATGTGAAGATTTTAATCTTGATTTATATAGTAAAGAAAAAATAAAAAATTACTCTGTAGGAATGAGACAAAAAACTTCTATTATACAGGCTATCATGGAAAATCAAGATATCATTTTATTGGATGAACCTACGAGAGGGTTAGACCAAGAGGCAGTAAAATTGTTTTTTGAAATTATCAAAAAATATTCTGATAAAAATGATAAAGTAATTATGATAGCTTCTCATGACTTGATGGATAAACTTGATTACTCTAGAAAACTTATTATAAAGGATCATAAAATATATGAAGATAAAGATAAGAAAAAGTAGCTATTTATTTATATTGTTATTGACTATTGCAACTAAAACATTATTTTCTGAATCTGATTATTTTTCAGGGGTAAAATATATAACTACATTCAGAGCTTTGGATATTATGTATAGTATTTTATTTACATTTTTATTTTTTAAAGTTTTTTTTGATAATTATTATTTTTATGTTTTAAATCGAAAAAATATAATCATAAGAATTGGCAGAAAAAAATATAATTTATATATTATAAAAAATATAATTATAAATTCTAGTATCCTTTTTGTTTTTAATTCTTTTATAGATTTTGTGTTAATGGGGAGGTTATATTTAGCATATCTAATTTGTAATATTCTTGCTACAACATTAGTTGTAATTCTACTTCCTAAAAGAAAAGAATATGAAAATGAAATGTTAATTGTCATAACATTAATAATGTTAATAAAATTAGTTGTGTATTGGTTTATGATTAACTAAAAACGTACTATTGTTTTTAGTTTTTTCTTTATAAGAAATTTTTCTATATAAAGAAAAGAAATTCATATAAATGAATTCTAAATAGTAATATCTGTATATTAGCATTTAAATAATAATATGATTTACAATAAAAAACGCTATAGATTACCATAATACCATCGAACTGTAATAAATACTATGATTGGTAGAATGACAATAATAATGGCTATACCTATTGGTTTATAAATATTTCTAATCCTTATATTTACAATAGCATCCTCTTTGTTCGTTTTACATTTTCTTTTTATTTTCTGAATCTTTTTATTTACCAAAAAAATATAGATTGAATTACTAAATGTTATCCAAAAAAATTTATTTAAGAAAAAATACAAAAGAATAAAAAGAGGTGCAAAAGAAAATGGTCCAATATTCGTTAGTTTATAAAAAATAATATATAAAATCCAGTAACTAATAATATTAAAAAATTCTAAAATGAATCCTAAAAAGAAGTAATTTCTATAACCAAAGTATAAAGGACCAAGTAAGAATACAATCCTTTTATTCTCATTCCTAACAATCTTTTTATATTCTTTATCAAATACTTTTTCAAGCTCAGAAACTTTATTATTGTTTTTTTTAATATAATTGCCGTTTAACATATAGCCACAAAACATACAAAAATTTCCTGTTATTTTCTTATTACACTTAGGACATCTCATCTTATCACCATAATTCCATATTTTCTTATACACTAAAATAAGTTAAAAGGATTGATTTGTCAACTTTTTTATTTTGCTATTAATCATTTTTTAGTTAAATAATCATTAAATGTATCTTTAAGGTTGAAAGTTTTATTTCACTTAGAATCTGGTCTAGAATAGTCTTTTATCTTTTTACAAATTTTATTTTAGAAAGTAAGAATATGTCTGTTACAATATTTACTATATAATAAAGACTAGTTTATATTTTTTATGATAGAAAGGTTTCTTGTATTATTTTCTCTTCTACAAGCATATTCTTAAGTGGTGGTGATATGATGCAATTCCAAATTGGAGATATTGTCAGTAGAAAGTCTTATAATAACGATATCTTGTTTAAAATAATCGATATCTCTTCTAATGTAGTAACATTAAAAGGGGTAGATTTACGTCTTTATGCCGATTGTGAAGTAGAGGATTTGAAAAAAGAAGAAGTAAAAGAAGATCCCATAAAGATGGATCGAGAAATCATTAATAAAAATTTGAAGAGTATTGATTTAAATCGAGATGAATATTTTTATTTACCAGGAAAAATTTTGCATATTGATGGGGATGAGGAATATTTAGAAAGATGTATTAATTTTTATCATGATTTGAATGTTCAAGCCTTTGGTCTATCATTAAAAGAAGAGGATGTTTACAAGTATATATCAGAATATCTAAATGAGTATAATCCTGATATTTTAGTGATTACTGGACATGATGCTTATTATAAAAAGAAAAATGATAAGGATAATTTAGAAAACTATCAAAACTCTAAAAACTTTATTAAAGCAGTGAAAATGGCCAGAAAATATGAAAAAGATCAAAATAAATTAATTATAATTTCTGGAGCTTGTCAGTCTGACTATGAAGAATTAATAAAAGCGGGTTCTAATTTTGCTTCTAGTCCAAAAAGAATTAATATACATGCATTAGATCCAGCAATTATCGCATCTAGTGTGGCATTATCCGTAAAAAATGAAAGTATTGATTTATTAAAGTTAATTGAAAAAACAAAGTATGGATCAGACGGAATGGGAGGAATTATTACGAATGGGACAATGTTTGTGGGGTATCCTAGATGAATATAGATAAAATTAGAAAGGATATCTTAAAAAAAAGAGGTAATGCTTTTGCTTTTAAGTTTAAGGGTGCTAGAAATCAAGTAGATGAGTTTATTGGAAAAATAGTTGGAGTTTATCAATCGGTATTTACTATTGAAGTAATAGGAAAAGTAAAAAGAATTAAATCTTTTAGTTATAATGACATCTTAATACGTAATCTAGAAATAAAAGAAGTGGCTATTAAACAATCCTAGAAATAAAATGTTGTTAAATAATTCCAAATTATAGTTGCATTTTTTTATTTGTTATTATAAAATGAATATAGAAAGTAGTGATACTTTTAGAGGGAGGACAAAATATGAAAATTACATCTGTTAATGTACGTAAAATTGAAAAAGAAGGATCACGTATGAAAGGAATTGCATCAGTATTATTAGATGATAGTTTTGCAGTTCATGATATTAGAGTTATTGAAGGAGATAATGGTTTATTTATCGCTATGCCAAGTCGTAAGACAGCAGCTGGTGGATATCGTGATATTGCTCATCCAATCAATCCAGAAGTTAGAGCAATGTTTGAAGAAGCTATTATTGATGCTTATAATAAAGCAGAAGATGAAGATAAGGATGCAGAGTAGCATCTTTTTTTATCATAAATTATTTTCTTTCGCATATCATTTATTAGGAGTATGAAATAAAAGTATGCAGAAAGGAATGGAAACAGAAATGGAAAAACAAGAACAAATAGTAAATTATAGTCATGGTATTAGTTTAGTAGAAAGAAAAAACTTAATGGTAACAGGAGTGAAAAAGATTGATAATTTTGATACGGAACAATTTTTATTAGAAACTGTTATGGGATTTATTTTAGTAAAAGGAGAAGATTTAGAATTAATTAAATTAGATACGGTACAAGGGCATGTTTCGATACGAGGATTAATTACTGGAATTAATTATTTAGAGGAAAATAGTAAAAAAACAAAAGAATCTAGCTTATTTAACAGGTTATTTAAGTAATGGCTTTAAGAACACAGATTATTTCTCTTCTTTTTTCTTTTGTATTTGGTATTTTTTTCTCTATTTGTACCAATCTTAATTATCGCTATCTTTTTACAAAAAAATTGCTATTCAAAATTATAATAACGGGAGTCTATATTATAGATTGCTCTTTGCTATATTTTCTTATTATGAAAAAATTGAATCAGGGAATCATTAATTATTATTTTATTCTATTTGTAGCTTTGGGGTATTTATTTAGCTTTTTAAAAATAAATAAATATGTGAATCTTTTAAAGAGTAAAATAAGTGTCAAGCTGCAAAAAAAGAAGAAAAACTAATTGCTTTCAAAAGAAGTAGTGTTATACTATAATAAGATAATAATGGAATGGTAGGTGATAATGATGGCAAAAAAAACAAAAGATAATAAATCCTTAAAAAGATTGTTTTTTCTTGGTTTTTCTTCTGTTGCAATCATTATTGTCACTACCATAACAATAGGTAAATATTGGGTAGAAATATATAATAAATATCAAGAAAAAAAGGAACTAAAGAAGGAGCTAGTGGCTTTAAAAGATCAAGAGGATGAATTAAAGGTGGATGCTTCTAAGTTACAAGATCCAGATTATATCGCAAGATATGCTAGAGAAAAGTATTCTTATTCAAAGGATGGAGAAATTATTCTACGGATTCCGTAGATTTTTTAGTTGAAAAAAGTATCGTTTTTCGATAGAATGAAGATGGTGGTAGTGAATGAGTATAAATATTTTAGATAACTTTAACTTTCAAAAAAATGATATTATTGTAATAGGTTGTTCTGCTGGTCCAGATTCTATGGCACTATTTGATATGATATTAAAGATAAAGGAAGAATATCATTTAAAAATAATTTGTGCCCATGTGAATCATAATGTTAGAAAACAGAGTGTAGAAGAAGAGGAATTTCTAAGGAATTATTGTCAAGAGAAAGATGTCTTCTTCGAATCTATGATTATTGAAAAATATGGAGATGATAATTTTCATAATGAAGCTAGGAATATTAGATATCATTTCTTTGAAGAAGTAGTTAAAAAGTATAATGCTAATTATTTAATGACTGCTCATCATGGAGATGATTTAATGGAAACTATTTTAATGAGGATTGTTAGAGGTTCTTATTTAGAAGGATATAGTGGATTCCATAAGATAGTAGAATTAGATGATTATAAAATAGTAAGGCCGTTCATCTCTTATACCAAAAAAGAGTTAGAAGAGTATGATGTGATTCATAAAGTTCCTTATTTTGAAGATGAATCGAATTCGAAGATGAAATATACTAGAAATCGATATCGAAAAAATATTTTACCATTTTTAAAAGAGGAAGATAGCAATGTACATAAAAAGTTCATTAAATTTAGTAGAGATATCGAGGAGGCTTCTCGTTATATTGAAAAAGAAAGAGATAAAGCATTCAATCAGATACTTGATAAAAAAAGTAATCGAATAAAAATTGATAAATTTCTAGAAATAGATTGTTATTTACAAAAAGAAATACTATATTATATTATGGAAGATTATTATCAGGATGATTTAATATTGGTAAATGAAAGGCATATTGATCTTCTAAACAAATTAGTAAAATCAAATAAAGCTAATATGAGTATCAATCTTCCCAATGAAATTGTTGCTATTAAAAGTTACAATGAATTTTATTTAACGAAAGAAGTCGAAGAATTAACCTTTTATGAAATAGAATTTAATGAATATGCCACGCTTCCTAACAAGCATGTAATAAAAAAGATAGAGGAGACTGAAGATAATAGTAATAACATATGTAGGCTTTCCTCAAAAGATGTTTCGCTACCTCTTATTATTAGAACAAGAAAGCTAGGAGATAGAATGCAAGTAAAAGGATTAAATGGAAAGAAAAAAATTAAGGATATTTTTATTGAAAATAAGATTGGATTAAAAGAAAGAGATTTATGGCCAGTAGTTGTGGACTCTACTGACAGAGTAGTATGGATACCAGGTCTAAAAAAATCTAAATTTGATAAACAAAAAGATGAAAATTATGATATAATAATGAAATACTGTTAAAGGAGTGATTTTATGATAAATAAAAAAGATGTAAAAAAAGGTTTAGTTCCTTATTTATTTATGTTTTTATTGATTCTTGGTATTTTCTATTTTTTAAATATTATGAATCAAGATGTGAAGACATTAACATATAATGAATTTATTTCGGAACTAAATGAAGGAAATGTAGAAGAATTATTAATTACCCCTCGTGTAAGTGCTCAAACATATGAGGTTACCGGTAAATTAGAAGGATATAAAAAGAATGAAACTTTCTTCGCAAGACTTCCTATGAGTGAAGAAGTAATGAAAAAAATTGTAGATGTTTCTGAAACACAAAAATTCAAGTTGGTAGCAAAGGCAGATCCATCTTCTTCCTCTCTGTTGTTAATAGCGGTGAATGTACTACCTTTTGTATTACTAATAGGTTTTGCTTTCTTCTTCTTTAATCGTCAACTTGCAGGTAATAAAAATTCTCTTGACTTTGGAAAGAGTAAAGCGAGATTAAGTGGAGAAAATAATAAGGTTACTTTTAAAGATGTTGCAGGACTTAAAGAAGAAAAAGAAGAAGTAAAAGAGTTAATTGATTTCTTAAAGAATCCTAAGAAATTCCAAAAATTAGGAGCAAGAATTCCAAAAGGAGTTTTATTAGTTGGTCCACCAGGAACAGGTAAAACTTTACTTGCACGTGCAGTAGCAGGAGAAGCGAATGTTCCATTCTACTTTATTAGTGGTTCTGATTTCGTAGAGTTATTTGTAGGAGTAGGAGCTAGTCGTGTTAGAGATATGTTCCAACAAGCAAAAAGAAGTGCTCCATGTCTTATCTTTATTGATGAAATTGATGCTGTCGGAAGACAAAGAGGTACTGGTTTAGGTGGAGGTCATGATGAGAGAGAACAAACGCTAAACCAATTACTTACGGAAATGGACGGTTTTGGTGCTAATGAAGGTATTATTATCATCGCGGCAACGAATAGACCTGATGTTTTAGACCCTGCACTTTTAAGACCTGGTCGATTTGATCGACAAGTTACTGTTAATTTACCAGATGTAAGAGGTAGAGAAGAAATATTAGAGGTACATTCTAAAAATAAAAAATTAGCAGAAGGCATTACGCTTACTAATCTTGCCAAAAGAACACCTGGATTTAGTGGAGCGGATTTGGAAAATCTATTAAATGAAGCGGCTTTACTTGCAGTTAGACGTGATAAAAATGAAATTACGATGAGTGAAGTAGATGAAGCAACGGATAGGGTGTTAATGGGACCTGCAAAAACTTCTCATAAATATAGTGAAAATGATCGTAAGTTAGTAGCATATCATGAAGCAGGACATGCAGTGATAGGATTAAAGCTAGTTCATGCAAATGACGTTCAAAAAGTTACTATTATCCCACGTGGAGCAGCAGGTGGATATAATATGATGGTTCCTAGTGAAGAAAAATTATGTTCCACCAAATCAGATTTACTAGAAGAAATAACTGGATTACTAGGAGGGCGTACCGCAGAAGAAATCGTATTTGGTGAAATCACAACAGGAGCTCATAATGACTTTGAAAAAGCAACGAAAATAGCAAGGGCAATGGTGACTGAGTATGGTATGAGTGATTTAGGACCACTACAATTTGAACAACAAGAAGGTAGTGTATTCTTAGGAAGGGATTACAATAAAAGTCAACATTTCTCAAATGAAGTTGCCAATGAAATTGACATGGAAATGAGAAAAATTATTAATAATTGTCATTCCAAAGCAACGGAAATTATTAAAAAGAATAAAGATTTATTAAAATTAATTGCAGAGGCATTATTAGAATATGAAACGCTAACAAAAGAACAGATTGATTATTTAGTGGAAAACGGCCATATGCCAGAGGAAATTGATAATGATAATCTTGAGTCTATGTCAATTACAAAGTTAAAAGAAATGGCAAAAGAAAAAGGAATAAAAAATTATTCTAAAATGAATAAAGCAGAATTGTTAAAGGAATTAGATAAATAAATCTAGTTCTTTTTCTTTATAAGAGGTATACTAGAATAGTATAAAGGAGGAAGTTTATGAATATTTATTTCATGGCAGATAAAAAACTATTTGAAAATAATTATTTAGAAGAAATTTCAAAATATGGAAATATTATCTTTATGGGGGGAGTAATACATGTAAGGAAAATTATGAAATATTAAAAAAAGATACTCAAAATAAGATTATAATATATGATCCAGATTATGTAGGATGGAATTTCCCAGTGAATATTATAAAGGATGTTAGAAAGATAAAAGCAATTTTTCTTGGTACAACGGATAAAAGTTATATCAATTTAGAGTTATGCAGTCAAAAAGGAATTGATATCGTAAATGTACCTAGATATGCTTCTGATAGTGTTGCCGAATATTTAGTGATGTATCTATTTACATTAGCAAAGAAAATTCCTCTCCAAATTAAAAATAATAATTCTCAAGATTTTTCTAATGAATATTTGCAAATAGAATTAAAAAATAAGAAAGTTGGCATTGTTGGATTAGGAAATATTGGGACTAGAGTCGCTGAAATTTGTGAAGGAATCGGAATGAATATTTATTATTGGAATCGAACTAAAAAGCATAATAGATGGAATTCAATTTCCATAGATAAATTATTTAAAGAGTGTGATGTTATTTTTATATGTTTATCTATTAATGAAGAGACTAAAAAATTAATCACAGATAATTTATTATATAGTATGAAAAAAACATGTATTTTAATTAGTGGTACAGGAAAGCAATTATTTCATTCTGATATTGTTGAAAATAAAATAAAAAATCATGAATTATTTGGATATGCGTTAGAAGAGCCAGATACTGAACTTGATAAATACCATGGTAATATAATGGTTACTAGTGAGTATGGTTGGTTTACAAAAGAAGCTAGTGATTTAAGAATGAAAAAATGGTTTGAATTAATTATTAACTATTTAGCAAAAGAATAACTATCTTTATTTGAAGTATCGTATTAATTTTACTTTCTATCAAAAAAATGGTATAATAAGCCTCAGTCTGAGGGGAAGAGTATGGCTTATTATAATAGAGATTTGAAAAGACTTAAAATAAAAAGAAAAAAATTAGAATGGTTAAACCAAGGTAATTGTGCCAAGGTTTTTCGTTATGGAGACAAAGTATTAAAAGAATATTTTCCTGACACTGGAAGAGGTTCCCGCTTGAAACCAGAAGTCTTTGATATATTAAGACACATTGATAATGATAATTTTATGAAGTTATATGAGATTTATAGTGATATGGATTTTTTTGAAATGCTTATCTATCTCGTTGAAAAAAATCTGTATAAAGAGGAGGATGATTGTGATATATTTCAAGTAGATTGTTCCCTTGCCAAATATTATCCTAGTGATCCTATTCATATTTTGGAGGAATCTATTAATTATGTTTTAGAAAATTTTAGACAATTAGATTCCCTTTTTGATATTTTTACAGATAATGGTATTCGAACCGATGATATAAAAAGAGAAAATTGTGTTTTAAATACGAATGGGATTGTGATTATTGATCCTGACTGTTTTAAAATTAGTAAAGATTCTATAAGGGATGTCAGGATTCATAATAAGAAAAATTTATTGCATTTATTGAAAAGTATTTGTTGTGATAATGTAGGGGACTACAAAAATTTTGGGAAAATAAAAGATAATATTAATGGATTTCTAGATGAAGCTGATATCAAGGAAAATACAGATATTGCTTATGAAATATCAAATAAACTCAAATATGTAAAAAAACCAATTGATTATTTTCGTAAATATAAGTAGAGGAGTTATTATTTTTTTATAGTTGTTTTAGAAAGTGACGGAAGTAAAGTCCAGCGCTATTCAATTTATTTGAAAAAATTATTTCATGTATTAGGTTATAAAGGAAGGAGAAAGTTTAGTATGGAAAAATTAATAGAAATTTATAAAGACTTATATTTAAAAGATGGGAATACAGAGTGCTTTAAGGATTATCATTCTTTAGTAGGCCTATATAAACTATATTTAGATTTATTTTTTTCTAAAGAAAGTGATTTTTATCGGAATGCTGAATATATAAAATATGTTGTGGATGGATTTCGTTATATGAATGAGACTATCTTTGGAGAAGAAGAAGTTCCATATACAGAAATTGTTTCTACACTATACGAACGTGACTCTGAAATAAGAGAGAAAAATACAAGGTCGGCATTTGAAAAGGTAGAATACGCATATAGTGACGTTATTTTAGTTTACTCTTTAAAACTCGCTGTTGAGTTCAAAGATAATAATTTTGAAGATGAATTTTACGATACCATACATAAGGCATTATTTAATGCTTATGTCATTTGCAGAGAAGAACAAAAAGAGAAAGGAGGAATTACATCAGATGGAGTGGAGTATCGGAAATGTAAAAATTAAGAATCAAGTAGTACTAGCTCCTATGGCGGGTATTTGTAATTCTTCTTTTCGAAGAATTTGTAAGGAAATGGGCTGTGGACTCGTTTATGCAGAAATGGTTAGTGATAAAGCGATTGCCTATCATAATCAAAAAACAATTGATATGCTTTATATGACAGAAGAAGAAAGACCGATTACGCAACAAATATTTGGTAGCGATAAAGAATCTTTTGTAGAAGCGGCAAAGTATATTTATGAAAACATGCATCTAGATATTATTGATATTAATATGGGATGTCCTGTACCTAAAGTTGCCGTTCGAGCACAAGCTGGTTCTGCACTATTAAAATCTCCTGAAAAAATATATGATATTGTAAAAGCAGTAGTGGACACGGTCCCCATACCAGTAACAGTGAAAATTAGAAGCGGTTGGGATCAAAATCATATTAATGCCGTAGAGGTTGCCAAAATCATTGAAAAAGCAGGAGCAAGTGCAATCTGTGTTCATCCAAGGACCAGAAATCAAGGTTATAGTGGAAAATCAGATTGGAATATCATTAAAGAAGTAAAAGAGAATGTATCCATTCCTGTCATTGGTAATGGGGATATAAAAACAAAAGAAGATGCTAAAAAAATGTTGGATGAGACTGGTTGTGATGCTATTATGATAGGAAGAGGTGTATTAGGTAATCCTTGGCTTATCAAAGAAATAATTGAATATTTGGATAAGAAAGTTTCTATTTCAAAACCATCCATAGTAGATAAAATTGATATGTGCATAAAGCATTTACAGTATTTAGAAGAAACAAAAAATGAGAAATTAGCCTGTTTAGAAATAAGAAATCATATTGGATGGTACTTAAAAGGAATAAAAAATTCTACCGAAATTAAAAATATGGTATATAAAACTTCTTCTATTCGTGATATAATGCAGATACTAGTTAGTTATAAGGAGGAGATTTCAAATGGCAGGTGAAAATACAGCTTTTAGTAAAAGGTTAGTAGCCTTTATTATCGATATGATAATTCTTGGTATTGTTTCATCCATTCTTACTTTTCCATTTGCTACAGATAATTATAAAAAATTAACAGAGGAGTCTACTCAAGTAATGGAAGATTACTTTGATAAAAAAATAACACCAGAAATCTATCTTTCTAGAAGCTCTGATATCAGTTATGATTTATCAAAAGAAATAGGACTAAAGACAATTATTACAATAGGAATTTATATACTATATTTTATCGTTTATCAATTCTATCATAATGGAAAAACATTAGGTAAAAAGTTTATGAGGATAAAAATAGTATCCAATACTGAAAAAGAGTTATCTATGAATCAATTAGCAGTACGTTCATTAATTATTAATTCCATATTAGTGAATCTAATTACTTTAGCTACTACTATATTTGGTACAAAAGATATTTATTTTGTAACTTCTATGGTAATGCAAGTAATTGATATGATATTGATGTTTACGATTGCTATTATGGTTTTATCGAGAAAAGATAAAAGGGGATTACATGATATTATTACAAATACAAAGGTTATTAATGAAGAATAGAGGTAGATGAAAATGAGGAATTTTAGTGAACAAGAATTAGTAAGACGCAATAAAGTAGAAAGAATAAGAGAATGTTGTAATCCATATCCAGAAAAATATGAGATTAATCATGAAATCAAAGAAGTAAAAGATTTAGAAGATGGTACAAAAGATGTTAGAGTAGCAGGGCGTATTGTTTTCATGAGAAAAATGGGTAAGATGAGTTTTTTAACAATAAGAGATATAGAAGGAAAAATTCAATTATCTATTAAAATTGATTTAGTAGGAGAAGAAAATTATCAATTTTTTAAAGATAATATCGATTTAGGCGACTTTATAGGTGCTAGTGGTGAAGTATTTACAACACATACTGGAGAAAAAACAATTAGAGTGGATTCTTTTCAATTTTTAGGAAAAGCATTAAAACCACTTCCAGAAAAATTTCATGGACTAACGGATCAAGAAGCTTGTTATAGACAAAGATATGTGGATTTAATTATGAATCAAGAGACAAGAGACCGCTTCTTAATACGTTTTAAATTTATAAAAGAGTTAAGAAATTACCTAGATAATATTGGTTATATGGAAATCGAATCTCCTATTTTAAATAGTAAAGCAAGTGGAGCAACCGCTCGTCCTTTTAAAGCTCATCATAATGCTTTGGATATGGATATTTATTTAAGAATTGCTCCCGAAACATATATGAAAAGAGCAGTAATCGCAGGAATTCCAAAAGTATATGAAATAGGAAGGTGTTTCCGTAATGAAGGAATTGATCAAACCCATTTACAAGATTTTACGATGATAGAGGCTTATCAAGCCTATTATAATTATGAAGATAATATGAAATTAATTCAGAATATGTTACAAACAATTATTCAAAATATTTTTGGTACTTTAGTAATTGATTTTGGTGATAGAAAAATCGATATGAGTGGAGATTGGGGAAGAGTATCTTTTAGAGAATTATTAATCAAGTATGCTAATATCGATATTAAAGAATATAATACAAAGGAAAAGTTATTGAATAAGATTTTAGAGGACAAAATAGAACTTGAAAGTGAAACTCCATTAGAAAATTTAGGATTTGGTAATTTAGTAGATGTATTATATAAAAAAGTAGCTAGACCTCATATGATTGGTCCTGTCTATCTAACAGAACATCCTTCTTCTTTATCACCACTTGCACGAGTAAATGATATCAATAAAGATATTTCAGACCGTTTCCAATTAGTAATTAATGGAGCAGAGATTGTGAATGGATATTCAGAACTTGTGGATCCGATGGAACAAGAAAGAAAATTACTAGAACAAGCTTCTCTAAAAGAGGCGGGGGATGAAGAAGCGATGGAAATGGATTATGATTATATTTCAGCCATGGAATACGGAATGCCACCAATTTCTGGTTGGGGTATGGGAATTGACCGAATCATCCAACTATTAACAAATAGTGAAAATATAAAAGACGTCGTTTTATTCCCATTAATGAAACCCCTAGAAGATAATAAATAAAGATTATGCGAAAGGTATCCTCTTTTTGTATAACAGGATAAAAAGTAGAAAAAACAATATTAATGCTTGTAAAATAAGCAAGTAGTGTTATATAATTAGTATGGGAGGTCGAAAGTATGAAAAAGAGACATAGCACAGTCAAAGTTGTCCTTATCACATTATTAGTATTCTTACTATTAACTTGGATTTTACCAGCTGCATATTTTTCAAGTGAGTATGTGGAACAAGGACGTATTCAAATGGGATTATTTGATATATTCTCATATCCTATAACGGCAATATCTTATTTTGGGTATATTGCTATCTTCTTATTAGTAGTAGGAGGATTTTATGGAATCTTAGGTAAAATAGGAGCTTATCGTAATTTACTTGATAAGTTAGTTGCAAGTTTTAAAGGAAAGGAAAAACTAGTAGTATCTATTATTATGGTACTATTAGGAGTCATTACTTCTTTTTGTGGATTACAAATTGGACTATTTATTTTCTTCCCATTCATTATTTCACTAATCTTATTAATGGGTTATGATAAAATAGTAGCTACTCTAACCGTAGTTGGATCTACTATGATTGGTATTGCAGGAACTACATTTGGATATTCCAATATCAGTGTAATTTTAACAACTTTATCTATTAAGATAACAGCTAATATTTGGTTTAAAGTAGCGATATTAGTATTGGGGCTTGCTCTATTAATCTTTAATACCGTTCGTTATATGAGTGTATTAGAGAAGAAAAACAAAGAGGAAAAGAAGAGAGTTTCTAAAATCAAGAAAGAGGAGTCTAAAACTACAACAAAAGAAAAAACAACAAAGAAATCTACTAAAGAATCTAAAACAAACAAAACCGTTGCAGCGAAAAAAGAGGAAGAAGTAAAAGTTGTTAAAGAAGAAAAGGAGACTAATTCTGATGTAAAATTGGAAGATTTTGTACCAGAAAAAACAAATACCAAACAAAAGGTATGGCCATTAGTTGTCGTATTTAGTTTGATATTCATTATTATGATTTTATCCTTTACTTCTTGGACTGGAGCATTTAATAATACCATATTCGAAGATGCTACAAAAGCAGTAACTTCATTTAAAGTATTTGGATTTACTCTATTTGGAAAATTACTTGGTAATATTAACCCATTTGGTAATTGGACATTAACAGAGTTATCTGCTACCTTATTTGTTACTTCTTTACTATTGATGGTAATTTATAGGATTAAATTTAGTGAAGGAATGCAAGCATTTATTACAGGTTCCAAGAGAGTATTAGAACCTGCTGTATTAGTTGTTCTAATCTATACTGGTCTTGTCATTGTTACTTATCATCCATTCCAATTAGTAATCTATAAGGTTTTATTTGGATTTACGAAAGGGTTTAATATTATTACATCTACTATAGTAGCTATGATAGCAAGTGTACTTAATGCGGACCCTTTATATTCATTCCAAAGTGTTTTACCATACTTAGGAAGCCTAGTTTCTAGTAAATCAACTTATGCTGTTATTGCTGTTGTATATCAAGCAGTTTATGGTATTACTATGTTAGTAGCACCAACTAGTGTGGTACTTATGATGGTATTATCTTACTTAGGAGTTTCTTATAAAGAATGGTTTAAGAAGATTTGGAAACTATTACTAGAATTATTTATACTACTTCTAATTATATTTACGATACTAGTATTAATATAATCTAGTAGAAGCTACATAACTATATGTAGTTTTTTTTTGCAATTCTTGTCACTATTTTGGGGACATAATTTCTTGCAAATATACATATATTAAACATAAAATATTTTATAGGAGGAGATAAGATGTTTTCAAAATTTAGTGAAGAGTCTCAGAAAGTTTTATTAATTGCGAAAAAAGAAATGGCATCCTTAAAACATCCCTATGTGGGAAGTGAACATTTGTTGCTTGCCATTTTATCCAATAAAGATTTAGATGTATGTCAGAAATTAAGTGAGTATGGCATTAACTATGAAAGCTTTAAAAATGAGGTAGTCAAAGTAATTGGGAAGGGTACAATAGCCAATAATTGGTTTTTATATACTCCCCTTTTAAAAAGAATTATTGAAAACGCTACTATTGATTGTAGAGAAAATAAAGAAAAAGAAATTACAGTTTTTCATCTTTTCTTATCCCTATTAGAAGAAGGGGATGGAGTTGCTATTCGAATACTAATGGGTATGAATATAGATATTGATGCTTTATATGATGAATTTTCCAATAATTTTGTCTTAAAGAAATCAAAAAATCAAAGAAAGTTAATGATAGATGATTACTCTATTGATTTAAATCAACAAAGTTTAAATGGAGACTTAGATCCAGTAATTGGAAGAGATGAAGAAATCAACCGAGTAATTGAAATTTTATCTAGAAGATGTAAAAATAATCCCTTATTAATAGGAGAAGCGGGAGTAGGAAAAACGGCTATTGTGGAAGCACTTGCTACTAGAATTACATTAGATATGGTTCCAGAGAACTTACGAAAGAAAAGAATTCTATCTGTTTCGATGTCTTCTTTAGTAGCAGGCACGAAATATAGAGGAGAATTTGAAGAAAGAATTAATAAATTAGTAAAAGAGGTAGAAAATCAGCCAGATTTAATTTTATTTATCGACGAAATACATACATTGATTGGTGCAGGAGGAGCAGAAGGAGCCATCGATGCTTCTAATATATTAAAACCCGCTCTTGCTCGTTCTAAAATAAGAGTGATTGGAGCAACTACAACAGAAGAATATACCAAATTCTTAGAAAAAGATAAAGCTTTAGATCGGAGATTCCAAAAAATAGATATTAAAGAACCAAGTGCTTCCAAAACAAAAGATATCTTAAAAAAATTAAAACCCATCTATGAAAGTTTTCATAATACTATAATTCCACTATCTGTTATTGATTATATTGTGGAGTGTTCTGATAAATATATTTATAATAGAAAATTTCCAGATAAAGCAATAGATATCTTAGATGAAGTTTGTGCTAGAACCGTATTAATGAAATCGAATGGTGAAGAGAAAATAATCGAGTTAAATCAGAAGTTGAATTCTATTATAAAGATGAAAAAAGAAGAAATTATGAAAGGGAATTTTGATAAAGCAACCGAATTAAAAAATAAACAATCAGAAATCGAAACAAAGATTAATAAATTACAATTAAAAGCTAGTAAAAATAAACAAAAAAGTGAAATAACAAAAGAAATGGTATTATTAGTAGTTTCCAAAAAAGTAAATGTACCATTATATGAGTTTAATATGAATAATAAGAAGATATTAAATCTAGAAAGTAAATTAAAAAAGAAAATATTTGGACAAGAAAAGGCCATTGAAACAATTTGTGAATATACGAAAAGAAAACAATTGGGATTTTCTAATAACAAACCACATTCTTTCTTGTTAATTGGTAAAACGGGAGTAGGAAAAACTTTATTAGTAAAAGAGTATGCCAAAGAAATTTATGATAAGAATAATTTTATACGAGTAGATATGAGCGAATATAAAGAAGCACATTCTATTAGTAAAATCATTGGTTCTCCTCCTGGGTATGTAGGTTATGATGATGAGAACTATTTATTAGAAAAGATTAGAAATAACCCTTATTCGGTATTACTTCTTGATGAGATAGAAAAAGCAAGTACGGATGTGATTAAACTTTTTTTACAAGTTTTAGATGAAGGAAAAATAAAAGATTCCAAAGGAAATGAGGTTTATTTTCATAATGTTACTATTTTTATGACATCTAACTTAGGAATGAGTGGGGATAAAATAGGTTTTCATAATACTTTCAATGATCAACTTATGGATAAATTAAATGATTTCTTTAGTATTGAATTTATTAATCGAATTGATGATATTATCTTATTTAATAATTTGTGTGATGAAGATATTCAAAATGTTATTAAATTAAAACTTAAAAACTTAAAAGAATACTATTTAAAACGTGATATCACACTCTCTTTTTCTAGAAAGTTAGTAGATGAGATAAAAGAAGAATCTAAATATGAAGATTATGGTGCCAGAAAAGTAGATAAAGTAATTGATAAGAAAATCAACAACTATATTATTAATAAAATATTGGATGGAGAAAAAAATATAACAGTAAAAGAAACTTGTAGTAATTAAGTTTTAAATATTTGTAATTCGTTAGTTATTCGATTAGGAATCATCGTATAAGGTGGTTCTTTTCCTTTAATTATGGTATGATGTTAGTAGGTGATTTTATGAAAATTTATAATACATTAACGAGAAAAGTTGAAGAGTTTATTCCTTATCATAAAGACTCTGTAAAAATGTATACTTGTGGACCAACCGTATATCATTTTGCTCATATCGGTAATTTAAGAAGTTATGTATTTGAGGATGTACTTGAAAAAACATTAAATTATTTAGGTTATCAAGTTACTAGATGTATGAATATCACCGATGTTGGACATTTAACTAGTGATTCTGATTCTGGTGAAGATAAAATGCTAAAAGGGGCAAAAAGAGAGAACAAAACAGTAATGGAGATTGCTGAGTTTTATACCGAACAATTTAAGAAGGATATTGAGAGTCTAAATATGAAATGGCCAGAAATCGTGGAAAAAGCAACCAGCCATATTGATACTTATATCGAAATAGTAGAGAAGTTGATGGAAAAAGGGTTTGCTTACGAAAGTGGAGGAAATGTTTACTTTGATACTACGAAAGTAGAAGATTACTATCAGTTAACCAATCATAAAGTAGATGAAATGGTTGTTGGTGTGAGAGAAGGAGTAGAAGAGGATTCTTTCAAGAGAAATCAGGCAGACTTTGCTTTATGGTTTACCAAATCAAAATTTGAAGATCAAGAACTAAAATGGGACTCTCCATGGGGAGTAGGATATCCTGGTTGGCATATCGAATGTAGTGGGATTAGTATTCAATTTTTAGGAGAATACTTAGACATTCACTGTGGTGGTATTGATAATATTTTTCCACATCACACGAATGAAATTGCTCAAAGTGAAGCTTACTTAGGTCATAAATGGTGTAAATATTGGGTACATGGAGAACATCTTAATGATTCTACTGGAAAAATGTCCAAATCGAAAGGGGAGTTTCTAACCATTGATTTATTGAAGAAGAAAGGTTATAATCCATTATCTTATCGATTTATGTGTCTAAATGCATCTTATCGAAAAGTATTAACTTTTTCTTACGAAGCTTTAAGTAATGCCGAGAATGCTTATACGAAGTTAAAAAATAAAATATCAACTTTATCAGAAGATGGAGATTTTAATCAGCAGGATTATGATTTTTATGACAGAAAATTTAAGGAATATATTGGGGATGATTTAAATACAGCGAATGCGATAACTCTACTTTATGATTTATTAAAAAGTGATGTGAGTAATACCACTAAAATAAAATTAATTGATATGTGGGACAGAGTATTTAGTCTTGATTTATTAAAGACAAAAGATGATAAAGAATTAGAAGAAGAAGTAAAACAAAAAATAAAAGAAAGAGAAGAAGCAAAGCAGTTAAAAAATTATGAACTTGCTGATAGAATTAGAGAAGAATTACTAGGAAAAGGGATTAAGTTGATTGATACCCGTGAAGGAACTATCTATGAATTTGTTAATAAAATGTAAAGTATTGCACTTAATGACTTATCTTATAAAGAATAGTGTTATACTATAAATGGTAGGAGGTCTTTGGCATGAATTTAAGTAAAGAGTCTAAGGTTGGAACAATAATTAAGAAAAATATAAAAAAGGCAGTAGCAATTCCTTTAACTTTTGGAGTAGTAACAGTTTGTGGTATGATGTATAATGGACATCTAGAAGAAAATAAAAATCTTACTTATTCTAAGGAATACCCTAGTTATAGTCAACAAGTTGAACAGTTATTTCAAGTTGATATTAGTGAAGAAAATGAAAGTAGAATAAATAAATTAGAGGAAGTATCTAACTTAATAAGTGAATATCAGGATGAAAAGGAAGAGTCGAGGAAAAAAAATATATATGGGAAACTAATGGAGAATAAGAAAGATATAGAAAATATATGTTTAAGAATATTAAAGGAAGATATTGCTAAAGAAAAAGGTGGAAAATGGGATGACTATACTATCTGGCAGGAGCATGCAGATGGTTTGTGGTTGACCTCTGGTCGTGGAGATAGTGCCACACTTCATGGAAAACAGGAAACTTTAGTAGATGCTATTGGTAATTGTCAAATAGTAGGGTATAGTAGTGATTATGAGGAAGCAAAAAATCCAGATAAAGTTGTGCAACGATATGATAAAATGATTCTAGAAACTGCTAGATTTGTAAAAAATGTATCAGAGAAAACAAAATAAAATTTTTGTTTTTTATCTTTGTTTAGAAATGTTGATTTGGAGGAAGTATGAGTACAAAAGAAATGAATTCTCTTGTCTTAGCATATCTTGGTGATACGGTTTATGAAAATTATATTAGAAGATATTTAATTAATTTAGGAATAAATAATGTAAATGAATTGCAAAAACAATCCATTCACTATGTGAGTGCCAAAGGGCAAGCCTCTTTTTTAAGAGATTTAATAGACAAGGGATTTTTAACAGAAGAGGAGTTAACGATTGTAAAAAGAGCTCGTAATTATAAAAGCGGATCTCACCCTAAAAATTGTGATATTATTACTTATAAACATGCTACAGGATTAGAAGCATTAATAGGGTATTTAAAACTAGAAGAAAAGGATGATAGAATTAAAGAAATTATGTCTTATATCTTAGGAGAAAGAATATGTTAGTATATGGAAGAAAGATAGCAATTGAATTACTAAAATCACAACAGAATATTAAAAAAGTAATTTTACAAGAAAATTTCAGTGATAAAGAGATAAATTCTCTATTAGAAAAATCAAAATTTAAGATAGAAATAAAGTCAAAAAGAGAAATGGATTATTTGTGTAGTGCGAATCATCAAGGTATAATCGTAGACATTGCGGATTATAAATATAAACATATGACAGATATTACGAATCAAGATAGTTTTATTGTGATCTTAGATCATTTAGAGGATCCACATAATCTTGGTGCTATTATTAGGACAAGTGAGGCAGCAGGGGTAGATGCCATTATTATTCCAAAAGATAGGCAAGTACAAGTAAATTCGACAGTAATGAAAACAAGTGCAGGCGCTTTAACAAACATGGAAGTAATTTCCGTATCTAATATTGTGAATGCAATGGATAAACTAAAAAAAATGGGATTTTGGATAGTTGGTACCGCTTTGGAAGAGAGTATTGATTATAGGGATATTGATTATCAAGGAAAGATAGCTTTAGTAATAGGGAATGAAGGAAAGGGTATTTCCAATATAGTAAGAAAGTCCTGTGATTTTGTTGCTAAAATACCAATGTATGGAGAAATTAACAGTTTGAATGCTAGTGTAGCATCAGGAATTATGATATATGAAGTAGTCCGCAATAGAAAGTAGGGTGCTATGGATTATAAAAATATCAATGATTATGAACAACTATATTTAATTAGAGAAAATGATGATGAAGCGAAGGATACTGTTTTTCACAAATATAAACCAATCATTATTTCTATTGCAAGTAAATACTATAACTATTTAAAAGAAAGAGGAATTGATAGAGAGGATTTGATACAAGAAGGACAAGTAGGTTTATATAAAGCGATTAATGCTTACAAAGAAACAGAAGATGCTTGTTTTTATACTTTTTGTATTATTTGTATTGAAAGAGAAATAAAATCATATTGTAGGAAGTATACCTCTTCTAAAAGTGAGGTATTAAACACTGCTTATTCCATAAACCAATCTGAGAACGAGGATATTTTCTTTTATGAAAATGAGTTAGTAGATGATTCTATCTTTAATCCTGATACGTATCTTTCAAATAATTATGTTTATTGCAAACTAATCCAATTTAAGAATAGTCTTGTTTTCAAACAAAGTTTAGTATTTGAACTAAGATGTAATGGATTTAAGTATAGAGAAATAGCAGAGTTGTTAGATATATCCATTAATAGTGTAGATAATTATATTCATAACTATAAACCAAGATTTATAAAATATATGATGGAATAGCTTTGCTATTTTTTTATTTTTAGTATACAATATTTATAGTAGGTGAATAGGATATGGAAATGAATTTAAAGGAGTATCTTCGGTATACGAAGAAAGAAGAAGATTTACAGAAACTGTTTTATAATATGTCAAAAACGATGAAATATATTCATGGATATGATTATTATATTAGTAATTTAAATTCTTCTGATATCCTAATAAAAAACGTTGAAAAATTAAGTCCTATTCAGTATAAAAATTTAAAAAAAGTACCTTTAGAAGATAATGGAGATTTGATTAATAGAGATATCCATAACCTAGCTATTTTACAAGTAGCAGCCTATACCGATTTAATGGATTATGTAAGATTTGATGATTCTAGATATGAGCAATTTTTAAAGGATAGTTATGATGAATATAAGTCTTTGATTCCTGAAAATGATGAAAGGTATATAGACGGTATGATTAATAGAGACAGTGTCGTATATTATTCGGATTATGTGGATAGAAGAAATGAATTAGAGTTAGAGAAATTACAAAAAGAGGTGAATGGTGGAAAGGATATCGATGGAGGATTATCTCGAGGAATTCAAAAGGTAAAATCTACTTCTGTTGGTTCTGCTTATTCAGATGCCGATAAAGAAACAAGAGATTTATACAGTAACATTATGGAAAATAGACAAGCTGCCTTTACTAATTTCTTAATATTACCAATTGCTATGATTTTACTTGGAATTATTTCTTCTGTGATTATTTTCTTCTTTTCTTAAAAAGGGGGGATGATTTTATGTGGGCATTTTATGTCATTTTATACATTGTTTTTGCAATTAGTTTCAATCAGTGTTATAAGATTGTTACCAAAACAACGAAAAGTGATGGTGTTAACTAGTTTATTTTGGGGGCTTGTTCCTGTTGTCCAATTAAGAGCTTATCAGTTAGGTAGTGTTACTTTAATCTCCCCACTTTGTGCTTTAACGGTAATAGGAAATGTCATTGTAGGTTATTTCTTTTTAAAAGAAAGAGACAACTTGTTCAAAAAGATTGTCGCAGCTATTTTAATTGTAATTAGTGTTATATTAATAAAAGGATAAATATAAGGAGGTAACTATGGTATTATATTTATCATCTCAAAAATTTGGTAAGGAAGTAGAATATCTAAAAAAGTGGATTCAAAGTCATGATAATAAAATATTACTTATCTATAATGCACTTGAGATGAAGAAAGAAGAAGTAATTCAAAAAAATAGTAAGGAAGATAAAGAGTTATTAGAACAAATAGGTTTTACAGTTACAATTGTTGATTTAAAAGATTATTTTGATAAGAGAGAAGAACTGGATATCGATTTTAAAGAATATCATGCTTGTTGTGTCATGGGTGGAAATGTATTTGTACTAAGGCAGGCTATGAAATATAGTGGATTTGATACATTTTTAATGAGTAAGAGAAATAAAGATTACCTATACATAGGTTATAGCTCTGGTGCTTGTGTACTTTCTAAAAATATAAACATACTTAATCAAGTGGATGATCCCATTAACTTTTATCGAGAAGATGGTATTATTTATAGAGGACTAGGGCTAATAGACTATGTCTTTATACCACATTATAAATCAAATTATCATAAGGTACATTTGATAGAGAAAGTTGTAGAAAGGTGTAAGAAAGATAATATAAATTATAAAGCGGTAAAAGATGGAGAAGTTATTATAGAGACATTGAATTAGATGATTAAATATGGTATTCTAATTTTATAAGAAGGAAATGACTATTTTATGAGGATGAATAACAGAGAAAGTAATGTAAAATATATTGATAGGTTTTATGATTCCCCTTTTTCTCCATATGATTTTCTATCCTTATTTAGTGCTTTATATGTTCAACAGGAAGAATACTTTTTTGATAGAGATAAATTAGTTGAATTCATCGCTAGTTGTAAAAGAGATGATAAGTATAATAATTTATTAGATGATATTCATTTAAAAAATAATGGTATCCATTCGTATTCAGAAGATTTCGATGAGGCAGTAGCAAAGTTAAAATGGGCACATATTTTGTATACGGTTTCACCAGAAGTGGATTCTACAATATATATTTTTGAAGATACACCATTTATTGAAATGATGAAAACGAAGACAAATTTTATTGATGAAATGACAAACTTTATCGTCGAATTTAAAGAATATGAAATACGAAAGGTTAAAGAATATCAGAAGCAAATTTCTTAGAAAAGAATAAACGATAAATTTTAGATTATAAAATATATGTCAATAATTTTTGAAAATGTCCTGAAATTTCCAAAACATCAACGGGAAAAT
>CAJUIY010000016.1 GCA_910586865.1 uncultured Bacilli bacterium | reverse complement strand
GAAAGAATCAATCAAATAGATTAATAATTTCTATAAGATTGATTATACGAGGAGAACTTATATGTTGAGTTTTATCGTAGTAAGCGGAATGGCTACTATTATTATTAAAAGTGTATGTAATGCTATTGCTGTTAATAATATAAAAAAAAGAGGTTATATCACTAACCATATTAAACCTAGTAATATACAAACAATTATATTTAATTTTATTCCTGGTGTAAATTTACTGGTAGCATTAGTAGAAATGGTCATTACTGGTTTTATACTTTATGGTAATCCAAAACAAATAGAAAAATTTTTACTAGAAAGAAATTTAATCTATAATCCTACAGATGAATTAAATCATGTTAATCGCCTTAAAAATCAGATCGATGAACAATCTTTTATGGATGCAATGACATTAGATGGAGCATCAAAAGAAGTTATTGATTCTGAATTAAAATCTGCTAAGAGGGAAATTTATTCCGATTATTATGAATTAAGTAATAAAAAGTATCGTGAGCTTCAAGCGATGAGTGACACTGAATTGTGGTTAAGGGATATTGAACTTCATAATGGGTTATCGTCAGATGAAAGAAACCAATTATTTTCTTCTTATGTAAAGGATTTTCAAAGTAATAAGGAAAATACAAAACCAAAAGCAATTCAAAAAACGTACAAAATTATTGCAAATAAGAAAACAAATGTTTAAAGATTAAATGTAATAAGTTAAGTTTACTTATTTAAAAAGAAGAGTATTTTTGATATGACCCCCGTTTCTTGGACAAAATAGAAACGAGGTTTTTATGTTTTCTTTCTAAGATTTATTATGCTAAATTTAAGTTTTTATGAGAATTATTATAAATGTTATTCTTTCCTTTTCTTTCTTATAGAGGAAGTAGTTTGTTAATTACTATGTTTTGTATTGAAATTATTCTAAATATTTTGAGGTATCATAGGTAATAGGAAATAAATTATTTGAAAAGAAACAGTAGATAAATACTTGAATGGGATTAGGGAAAAACAAATCGAAGATATTATCTAGAAGTTAGAGATAAACAAGTGATGTTAGACAGGAATTTAGAAAACGATATGGTTATTTACGTTTTCTTCCTGTTTTTAGTAAGTAGACACCAAAAAGTTATTTCTTAATTGTGAGTATCGCTTGGAATGTCTTTTTTAGTATGCTATAATACCAATAAGGAGTGAGGAATCTATGAATCATCAAGAGATTCTAAATAAAATTAAAAACTTATCTATGGAAGAAAAAAGAAATTTATCTTATCAAGAATTGGTGGATATTATGAATAAGCTTTCACCAGATGAAATCATTGAATTAAGTAATATCATTGGATATCCAGTATTTACAAGATTATGTATGGGAGAGTTAAAGCATAAGTTTGTTCTTTTACAAGATGGGGCAGCGGCTATGATTATAAATGAAAAGGGGCAAATATTATTACAAAAACGAGCAGATAGAGATAAATGGGGCTTACCTGGTGGTTGTCAGGAATTAGGCGAAAGATTCCAAGATACCGTTATTCGAGAAGTGAAAGAAGAGGCAAATTTAGATATAAAAGAAGAAGATTTAGAATTAGTGGATATTGTTTCTGGTGCTAGTAGAAGAAACGATTATCCAAATGGGGATATCGTGATAAATAATACAGCTCTTTACTGTGTTTGGAATTATTCTGGAAGTTTAAAATGGGATTTTGAATCAAAGGAAATGCGATTTTTTGATTTTGATCATTTACCAGAGAATCAAAATGATAGAGATTTAATAGAAATTGGTAAGAGATTTATCAAAAGAAAAAATAACAAAAATGTAGGCTAAGAGATAATCGAAAGATGATTTGAAAGGAGAGTCCGTTAAATGGAAACAAAAGTACTCATTAAAAGAGGATTACATAACAATATCATAGATGCTTTCACTAGTTATTTTGATTCAGAAAAGATAGAGTATGTAGTAGCAGATACTTTAGATACTATTGAAAAAGATATTACGGATATTATTTATATTTGCGATGATATGAATAAAGATGAGATTTCTATCAAAGAGAAAATTCCTCTTATTTTCGTTAGTAACACGAAAAAAATAATAGAAACCGAAGATTGTGTTATTAATTATATTGTTACAGAATTAGTAGAGGACAATAACCACTATTCAGACGTTCAAAAAGAATATTTATTTACAAAAGGAATTTATCATATATTTTTACAAAAAGTTCAAGAATTATTAGATAACAAGGATAACTATCATGGTATGCTTTATGATATGACACAGATAAAATTAGCTCCTTACAACTGGATTTTTCATTTCGATTCCATTTCAGATACTTACTATTGGTTATCGAAAAAGAACCAGTCTATAAAAGAAGATTTTGTAAGAAGAGCCATCAATTTTTGTAGTGATAAGGTCTATGATGATTCATTAAGGGAAATCAATTATCTAACAGAAAAGATAATGGATATTAAAAAGGGAAGAAAAAGTATGGATTTATTTATTGGTACGAAAGAAGAGTTAAAGATACTAAAAAGTAATTATTTTTTTAGAGCTTTATTAAAAAATATTTCTTCCACTTACCATATCTATTTGATTGATAAAAAGAAATTAGAAGAAAAGAATCCTTCTATGATGGAAAAGGTATTAGATGGTATCTGTATCTATGATGATTGTATTTATCGGGATACTTATGAGGATGAGATATCTTTAGGTTATGTAGATTGTAATCAGGAAGTAATAGAGGAATATCAACATTACTTTGATGTGCTAAAAAAGGAATATGGTTATCAAATAAGGTCAGAAGGTGATATGGATGAATTTCTTAAATAAAGTGGTATTAGTAACAGGCTCTTCTAGAGGAATTGGTAGGAGTATTGCCGTAAAGTTTGCCAAAGAAGGAGCTAATGTGATTGTAAATTATAAAAATAGTGAGAAAGAAGCCGAAGTAATTACGGAGATTATTTCTAGTTATGGAAATGAGTGTATTTGTATCAAAGCAGATGTATCTAGTGAAAAAGATGTCAAAAAGATGATAGAAGAGATTATGAAAAAGTTTGGACATTTGGATATCGTTGTCAATAATGCAGGGATTGCTATTGATAGTGACTTTGAAGAAAAGAAGATAAAAGATTTTCAGGATACTTTAAATACGAATTTAATTGGTGTATTTTTAGTGTCTAAATATGCAGCGAAATATATGATGGAAAAACAATATGGGAAGATTATTAATGTTTCTTCTACCAATGGAATCGATACGACTTATCCTTATAGTTTGGATTATGATGCATCCAAAGCGGGCTTAATTAATCTAACCAGAAATCTTGCTATCGAGTTTAGTCCCTATATCAATGTCAATGCTATCGCGCCAAGTTGGATAGAGACAGAGATGAATAGTGAACTACCAAAGAAATATTTACAAGAAGAAAAAGAAAAAATCTTATTAAAACGATTTGCAGAACCAGAAGAAATTGCCGATTTAGTACTTTTTTTAGCAAGTGATAAAGCTAGATATATTGATGGAGAAGTGATTCGTATCGACGGAGGAATTGGACTTCGGTAGCTTAGATAAAGGAGAGAAAATAGGATGGATTATTATCATATACTATATACTGCAGATAAAAATTATTTTCCTCATATGGTAACTTCTCTTTATTCCCTTTTAGAAAATAATAAGTTCTCTAACTTTATGATTCATATCATGGAATCTGGTTATACGAAAGCAGAAGACAAAATATTAGAAGATATCATAAATTTATATTCAAACTGTAATATTCAAGTATATGATATCAGTAAAATATCTTTTCTTATGAGAAAGTTTGACTTACCAAAATGGAGAGGAACGGATATGGCATATGCTAGATTGTTCTTCCAAAAAGTCATACCTAATGTTTCTAAACTTTTATACTTGGATTGTGATACAACCATAGTCGATAGCTTGGATGCGTTGTTTGAAAAAGAAACTTCTACTCCTGTTGCTGCTGTAAAGGAGATTGTAATACCATCTCATATAAAAGGAAAGTTAGATACTTATTATAACGCTGGTGTTTTGTTATTTAATTATGAACTATGGGCAAAAGAAGCTTGTTTTGATACAATCTATAAAACATTACAAAATTTAGATGTGGAATTGCTTTTTGCAGATCAAGATTTACTAAATCTTAGCTTAAATCAAAAAATAACATCACTAAATACAAAATATAATATTATGCCAATAATAGCAACAACAGTACAACATCCCTTTATTGCTAGAAAGTTCTATCAGGATAGACCTTATTTTTATTCTCAAAAAGAAGTAGTAGAGGCTTTACAAGATCCACATATTCTACATAATTTATCATATTTGCAGGCAAGAGTTTGGCAACAAAATAAAATTCATCCTTTTAATTCTTATTATGATTGCTATCGAAAGATGTGGGATCAAGATTATCAAAAAGAAAAAAATAAAAATCTCTTACCAAATCTTTTTTTTGCACCATTTTTCAATCTTGCTTTAAAAACGTATGCTAGGGAAGATTATTATCAAAAGATTAAGAAACTTATAAAAAAAGGAGAGAAAAAGACATGATAAAGTTTGATTGGAATGTTTATCATTACGATTATTACAAAAGAAGTAGAAATTTAGATGTCATAGCTCAAGGGAGGGTAAAAAGTGAGAAGTTTTTTCCTGTCTTCTTAGAAGAGGGAAAGGAAAGAATATTCAAGCCACTTTCTAAGACAAAACCACTATATACTCCATACTTTGCCTATAGCGAAGTATTTTGATCTACCATATATGATGAGGTGTTAACATTTAGTAGTGCTTTAGTAGAAGCATTAGAAAAAAGAATGATGAAAACAAAAGTAAGAAAATAATTTAATAATTGACGAGAAAAAAGAGATAGTGTATCATAGTTTACGTTTGGGGGATTTAGGAAATGAAAGATGATATATATTACGCAGTACTAATGGAACAACATAAAATTGGGGATAGAATGTATTTTCTAAAATCAAAAAAACTGATAAAAGGGAAAATCTGTTCTTATCAAAATTATAATTACTTTCAGGATATAGATGAGAAAGAATATTGTTTTGCAGCAAGTGGCACCTCCTTTAATGATATTGATTTTGTTGCTCATTTCGTTATCGGTAAACAGCATTTAAAAGAAAAGTATAGTGAATTTCCATTGGAAATTGCCAAAGAAAAGTATTTTGAGGAATATCGTGATAAATGTTACTTTTCTTTTGAAATAGATGGACATGTTCATATTGTTCCAGAAAAGAACCCTTTTCCAAAAGAAGAATCAGATCATCCTTTGTTTCTAATAGATACCATTACAAGTGGAGAAGAATTGAACAATATTTATCGGTTAATACTGCAAAAAGTAACGAATGCTTCTAATTATGACGAACTCAAGGAAATTCTACAAAAATTCGAATCCTTACTATTGAAATTAAATGATAAAATAGGGGATAATCTAGCAAGAGATTGTGTGAATGCGTTAGTGGATATTTATGCAGATTTTTTAATAGAAGTGGATCAAATTTATCAAGAAAGTGGTTTGAAAGTAGTAAAATATCTGAGCCATTCAAAATTAAAGAGTACAGAAAGAATGATGAAAACACTTGCGAAGGATTATGATGAGATTAGTAATCATAATAGTTTACTTGAAATAGGTAAATATAACGCTTATGGTACCTTAGATGTTGCTAGTATGAAAAAGTATCTGGATGAACGAATTATTGGACAAGAACAAGCGAAAATTGATGTGATATCCGCTCTTACGAGTAATCAATTAATGGATAATCCTAAGCATAAAAAATCTTGTTTATTAGTCGGTCCAACAGGAAGTGGTAAGACGGCTCTTGCTACTGCCATTAGTGAGTATTTAGATGTTCCTATGAAGGTATATAATACAACAGGATTAACCAGTTCTGGATATGTAGGAAAAAGTATTGATGACATTATGGTGTCTTTACTTGCTACGGCAGATGGTGATTTAGAAAAAGCACAAAAAGGAATTGTTGTTTTAGATGAAATTGATAAAAAAGCATCCAAAAAAGCAAATGATCCTGCCTATAGTGGAGTATTGAATGAATTGCTTCCCTTTGTTGAGGGTACTACCTACAATATCACTTATAAGAATAAAGATTATACGTTTGATACGAGTAGATTAAACATTCTGGCAACAGGTTCCTTTGCTTCTTTAATAGAGGGGAATCATTCTAGCGATTATCAGATGACAAAAATTGGTTTTCGTAAAACAGAGGAAGACCATCAAGATTATGATATCGAATATCCAGAGCTAACAGAAGAAGTGTTACATGATGCAGGAATTCCTATGGAACTTCTAGGCAGAATGCCAGTCATTACGCAATTAAGTGGTCATACGAAGGAAACGTTGAAAAGAATTTTAACAGATGGCAAGGATAGCCCTCTTTTCGCTGAAAAAAGAGCATTAGAAAAAATAAAAATTTATCTTTCTTATACAGAAGGATATTTAGATAAAGTAGCAGAGGAAGCTTTAACGAAAAAAACAGGAGCTAGAAGTTTAACGGCCATGATTGAAAAATCCATAAAAATGGCTAAATATACAGCACAAGAATACTTGGGAAAATATCCACAGATTGTCTTAACAGAAGAAGCTGTTCATGACAATTTAGAATGTATTCTAATAGACCAAGATGGAAATCCTCACTCAACAAGAGAGGTAAGAGAAGAAGAAAAGGAACAAACGGCATCTACTAAGAAATATGTAAAAAGTACAACACTATATCAATAAGTAGAAATAAGATAGAGGAATTCGTAATTTTTTTAAATAACTTCCTTCAATATAAAATAAGATAAGTCATCAAAAAAAAGTTTTTGAATGAAGAGTAGAATCTGAAAAAATGATTTGCATATCATGAAAAAGTATGGTATACTTTAAAAAGTTTAGACGGTGATCCGATGTATCTAAATATATGATCATTAGTTAGTATAGGAGAGGAGATTTACATATGAGTAACATTATTGATGAAATCAATAAAAAACAAATTAGAACAGACATTCCTGAATTTCGTGTAGGAGATACGGTTAGAGTTGACTACAAGATTATTGAAGGAAAAAGAGAACGTATTCAAGCATTTGAAGGTGTAGTGGTAGCAAAGAGAAATGGTGGTGTTTCTGAAACCTTTACTGTTAGAAAAATATCATCAGGAGTAGGAGTAGAAAGAATATTCCCAGTAAACTCACCAAAAATTGATAAGATTGTAGTAGTACGTAAAGGTAAAGTTAGACGTGCTAAATTAAACTTCTTAAAAGATTATGTTGGTACTTATCGAATCAAAGAAAGAGGTCAAAAACCTTCTAAAAATGACAAAAAAGAAGAGCTAATTTAGTGCTTCTTTTTTGCTTTCAAATAAGAAATACTTATTATTGATAAATATTTCGATATAAGGTAATATGATAGTAGTATAGATAAGGAGTGGTATAGAGTGGAAAAGGCAAAAGAAATTTTGAAAGAAATAAGAGTGTATCTTCTTATTATTGTAGTTGTCTTATTGGTAAAAATGTTTTTAGTGGCACCAATCAGAGTAAATGGAGAAAGTATGATGGGAACTCTTCATGATAAGGATATTATGATTTTAGATAAAATAAGTTATCGATTTTCTCCTATTAAAAGATTTGATATAGTGGTTGTAAAATATAAGAATGATTATTTAATTAAAAGAGTGATTGGTCTTCCTGGAGAGCATATCGAATATAAGAATAATAAATTATATGTAAATGGTAAAGTGCTAAAGGAAAATTTTTCTCATATGAAAACAAATGACTTTAAACTAGACAGTTTAGGAAACTCAAAAGTTCCAAAGAATCAGTATTTAGTACTTGGAGATAATCGTGTAAACTCTCTAGATAGTAGAATGATAGGTTTTATTAAAAAAAATCAAATAGAGGGCAAGACTTCCTTTACGATTCTTCCTTTTCATCGTTTTGGAAACAAAAAGTAATAATAAGAGAGATAAAAAAATGAAAGTGTTAAGTTTAACAGAACCCTATGCTACTTTAATTAAAATGGGGATGAAAACGATTGAAACAAGAAGTTGGAAAACAAATTATCGAGGAGAATTATATATTCATGCAAGTTCTACGAAAATGAAAAAGGAATATCGAGAAAATTTAGAATTAATGAATTTGGTTTCTAAGGAAGAATTAAATTATGGTAATATTATCGTAAAGTGTCAGCTAACAGATTGTATTAAAATGGATGATGACTATGTTGATAAGATAAAAAAAGAGGATAGAAATAACTTTATAACAGGTATTTATGAAAAAGGAAGATATGCTTGGATTTTGGAAGATATTGAAGTGTTATCCAGTCCAATCAAAGCAAAAGGACATTTAGGAATTTGGAATTTAGAAAAATTAGAGAATGATACCAAAAAATAAGGATTCAATAGGAGGAGTATTAGGTTATATGAAAGAATTAGTAGAACAGATTACGAATTATGTCCCTATTAATGAACAAGAAGATAATGATAAGAGGGTAATGCTTCAGTATATCAGACAGTTTGATGATTGTCTAACAAGGGAAAATGAATTGTTTCACTTTACTACTTCTGCTTGGATTGTGAATAAAGAAAGAACAAAAGTTTTGATGGTTTATCATAATATATATCATTCTTGGTCATGGATAGGCGGTCATGCAGATGGAAATCCTAATTTATTAGAGGTAGTGAAAAAAGAGATAGAAGAAGAAAGCGGAATAACTAATCTTAAACTACTAATGGACGGAATTTTTGGACTATCTATTCAATTTGTAAAACCACATATAAAAAAGGGTAAGTTTGTTAGTGCCCACCTTCATTATGATATTCAATTTTTGTTTGATTCAAAAGAAGAAGAACCTCTTAAAATAAAACCAGATGAAAATAGTGATGTTGCTTGGTTAGAGTTAGATACCCTACTAGAAAAGATAGAGGAAGAACATATGAAGCCACTTTATCAGAAACTAATGAAAAAAGTAGAAAATTTAGATAGTTCTACTATAAAAAAGAATTTAATCATTAAAATATAATTGGTAGGTGATAGGTAATAAAATAACGGAGACAAAAGAAAAAAGACGTAGGATTGAAAAAATAAAGGAGAGGTATATTATATGGAGTTGAATCAAAAGGAAGAGGAATTAAAGGACTTTATACTATCCAATAAAGAGAATTCCTTAAGTGATTTTTATATCCAATCAGTAATAGAAATAATTAATCAGAAGTTGATAGATTAACCAGGCTATTCTTTCAAGAAGGGAGAAGTTATTTCTCCTGTTGAGAAAACATTTTGATACTTAAAGATTAAAAGCTCTTTTAATCATGTAGAGTTGCCTTTTGATGTTTTATTGGAACATGGCTTTCAGATTAACAAAGATGATTATCATTTATTGTATGACGAAATATTAGAAAATAGATGGGATGTAGATTATGAGAAAACCATGAGCAAAATAAAAATGCTCAAAAAGAATAGGAGTAAGAGAAAATATGGATGTAAAGAATTTTAAGGTAGCACCATTTTATATGTTAGATCAAGAATGGGCTTTATTAACAGCAGGTATGAAAGATAAGTTTAATACCATGACGATTAGTTGGGGAGGATTTGGTACTCTTTGGAATAAACCTGTTGTTACGGTTTATGTCAAGCCAATTCGATATACTTATCAATTTATGGAAGAAAATGAGTACTTTACTATTAGTTTTTATGAAGAAGATTATAAAAAGGATTTAGGAATTTTGGGAAGTAAATCAGGAAGAGAGTTAGATAAATTATCACTTACAAGACTAACCCCAGAATTTTTGGAAAATACGGTTTCCTTTCAAGAGGCAAAGTTAACCATAGTTTGTAAGAAAATCTATTTTCAGGATCTAGATATCCATAATATAGATAGTAATAGTATTCCACAAAGTGAGATAGAAAGATTTTATAAGAAGGAGCCAATCCATAGAATGTATATAGGGGAAGTAGTCGATATCATCGACAAAAGAAAGGTATAAAGAAAAAATGAAAAAAAGAATTAGTATATTTGGATCCACTGGATCTATTGGAAACAGTACATTGAATATCATAAGAAATAATGAGGATTTATTTGAGGTATCTACTTTAGTAGCAGGTAATAATATCAATAAATTAATTGAACAGATTGAGGAATTTAGTCCAAAACATGTCTATATCATCAAAGAAGAAAATGCTAAGTTATTAAAGGAGAAATATCCAGAGTTAGATATTTATTTTGGAAAGAAGGGAATGCAGGATATCTCTAATTTACTTGATTATGATATCGCTGTTTCTGCTTTGGTTGGAATCGCTGGTCTAGAACCTACTTATCATATGATAAAGAATGGGAAAACAGTTGCCCTTGCGAATAAAGAAGTATTAGTAGCTGGTGGAGAGTTAATCATAGAAACTGCCAAACAAAACCATGCCAAACTACTTACGGTTGATAGTGAACATAGTGCGATTATGCAGTGTTTAAATGTGGAAGAAGAAAATAAAATCGATAAAATTTTACTTACGGCTTCTGGTGGTCCCTTTTTTGATCAAGAAATTACAGATAAGATAACGGTTGCTGATGCCTTAAATCATCCAACTTGGAGTATGGGAAAAAAAGTAACTATCGATTCTGCTACTATGATGAATAAAGGCTTTGAAGTAATAGAGGCAAAATGGTTATTTGATGTTAATCCTGACCAAATAGAAGTAGTGGTTCATAAAAGGAGTTTAGTCCATTCTATGGTTCAGTATGAAGATGGAACTATCATGGCGAATATTGGTCCAAAGTCAATGGAAATTCCCATCGCTTATGCTCTAAACTATCCAAAAAGACTTAAAAATGATATTCAGAAGTTAAACTTATTTGAAATAAAACAGCTAGAGTTTTTAGAACCGGACTTAGAAAAATTTAAATGTCTAAAATTAGCATTTGATGCGATTAAAAAAGGACATAGTCATCAGGTAGTTTTAAATGCTGCCGATGAGGTTTTAGTAAATGCCTTTTTAGAGTCTAAAATAACGTTTACTGATATTCCGAAGATCATGGAGATTATGTTAAAAAAACACCAACCAGAAAAACTAGATACGATAGAAAGAATATTAGATTTAGATAAACGAACTCGTGAAAGTACATTGGCTGAAATAAGAAATTTAAAAAGATAAATAAATTTATGCCTTTTTGATTGATTATTTTTTGATTATTTTGTATGATAAGCGAAAAAGGACGATGATGAATGAAAACATTGGAAATGATGGAAAAGGAATATGAAGAATATAAAATAGAGAGCGATTTTGTTACGCATTTAGAAAGGTTTTCTACTTTTATAGAAGTTGGTATGGATACTTTAGAAGAGGAGTTTCGTGTCATTCGAAAAGAAATAAAAAAAATTATCATGAACATCTACGAACAAGAATGTTGAATTGCTTTTCTTTTTTCTCTCAGGTAGAGTGGATAGATACTTATGATGAGGACAGTCAAATATTAGAAGAGTTAACGAAGCTTATCATAAGCCAAAAAGAGAAATTGGAAAGAGTCAATACCATCGTAACAGCTAAGAACTTTAGAGAGTTAACGAAACTAGTAGATTTTTCATACCAATATTATAATCAACACATTGATTATTTTGAAAGTAGAAGGGATACTTTAGAATATTCTTCTTGTGGGATTACTTATTATAATAGTAAATATCAAAATAATATTACGATGGTTGATGAGTTTTTTGATATAAAGTTAGAAGAGTATCAAGAAGATAATGTGAAAAAGAAAGTAAAATAAAGATAAAATTAGCGTTTTGCTGTCTGAATTAGGAAGGGAAGATATGTCAAAATGGGGAATAGAAGAGAAAGAAACTCTTCGTGCAATTAAGAAGATAGGTTTTCATGGGAATCTTTTAAATATGGCTGCTGGAGACGGGAGATTTAATAATACCCTATTACAGTTTGCTGATAAGGTAATCGCCATTGATTTTTCAGAAGAAGAATTAGAAATCTTAAAAAGAAATTGTCCAAATAATTTTTCGAATAAATTATATACAAAAAAAGTCGATATCACGAAAAGACTTCCATTTCAAGAGGAAGAATTTGATGGAATCTTTTGTACAGGTACTCTACATCTATTTGATAGGAAAACCATAAAAAAGATTCTTATGGAGATAAAAAGAATATTAAAAAGAGATGGTAAAATTATCTTAGATTTTGCAACGGATATAGAGCGTCTTGATCAATATGGAAAGAAAGTGATTTTTGCTAAAGAAGGAAGTTATCAAAAAGAGGATGCGATATTATTTTTTCAAAAGGAACTGAATGATTTTATACTAGATATCGAAGTAGCTTCTTTTTGTGAAGAGTGTTTAGAAAGTAGTGCAGGATATCAATCCATAAAAGGAAACTTTCTAATTATAAAGGGGAGTAAGAAACAAGAAGATGGATGTTTCTTAATATCAATAATAAAGGAGAGATTCGATGATTGATACACATACTCATTTTAATTCAACAGACTTAAAAGATTTAAAGGAAGAAATAAAAAAAGTTCGACAAATGAGTTATTTAGATAAAGTCATTAATGTAGGACTAGATGAGAAGACAAATAAAGAAGTGGTAGCAATTAGTTTAAAAGAAGATAAGTTTTATGCTTCTTTAGGAATTCATCCTCTTAATGAAGGAAGCATCTCTTCTATACTTAAATTATATGAAAGACTCGATTGTCATAAGGTAGTCGCATTAGGTGAGACTGGACTGGATGGAACAGATTTAAAGAGTCTGGAACAACAAAAAGAAAAATTTATAAAGACGATACAATTAGCAAATGAATTACAATTACCAATTATCATTCATTCGAATCATACGAATAGAGAAGTAATGGATATTCTAGAGAAACATGTTCCCAAAGAAGGTTTTGTTTTTCATTGTTTTCAACCAGATTTGGAAATTTTGGACAAGATTATTAAGAAGGGAGGTTATATTTCTGTAGGAACACCGATTACTAGACCAACTGCTAAAAAATCTTTAGAGGTGATTCAAAACGTTCCCATCGAGAATCTGTTAATTGAATTAGATTACCCCTATATGAGTGCACAACCAACTCAAGATGGAAGAGCAGTTTTTAATAAAATCAAATCTATCCGTGACTACTCTCATAAAGAACTAGAAAATATATTCGATCAAAATGCCAAAAGATTATTTAAAAGATTAGATAATTAGAACAAAAAATGATATAATAGATACAATTTTTGGAGGAACGATATGAAATGTTTATTCGATTATGATGTTTTAGTTGAGGAAGTATTTTACAAATGTTGGCATATACTGGAATATTTAGAAAAACATTCTTCTTTGTCAGAACTGGATAAAGAGGCGATTCAAGCTACTATTATGGATGCTTTGGTATATAAAAAGCTGATTAATCCTGAAAAAGAGTCGTTAGATTTGGAACATTTATGTATCCGTAATGATTTGAATCATTATACTTATAAGAAAAATCCTAATGTATGCGGGATTCCACTTTGGATGAAAGAAGAATTGAGGAAGAAATGTTTGCATATTACAGGAGGAGTACCTGTTTCCTTGTTTTTAGCAAAACCACCAAGTAAAATATCCAGATATTGTGTGTATGATCCGAATACTGCGATTAGTTCTATCTTTAAAGATGCCACTTTCTATGATGTATTTTATCAATCACCTACTAGAAATGTAAGAATTGAGGAGGCAAGACCTTTTGTGGAAGTCGAAATCGAAAGGGAGTTATATTTAGTAGATAGTTTAACCAAGAGAATTTTTAAAAGTAGTTATTTTAAAGAAAATTATGGGTTTGAAGTGGTGAATCAAGTTCGTGTTAGTGAATTAAAAAGGAAGAAGAAAGGATTATACCAAGAACATATTTCGGAAAGAAACTCTTTTGGTACAACGATTCCATTTTATGAAATGACAATTTCTTCTATTAGGGATGTTCCCAATCAAGCAGAAATGATATATGAATTTCATAAATGTAAGGAATACTATCCTCAGGCATGTGAAGAAGCGGAAGAGTTTAAAAAAGCAGTGAATGGCGGTGTTGCTGATGTAATAGCGTATGCAAAAAAGAAAAAAGGAAACCATATTAAAAGTAGGAAAAGGTGAAAAATCTATGAACCAAGAAAAAAGTGAGTTGTCAAAAAAAGAAAATGCTAGAGAAAGTGCCTTGGCTCTTGTTAGTAAATTTGTTAGTGACGAATTATCAAGAGGTGAGTATGCCCACGAATTAACTGTAGAAACATATTTAAATTTGATTTCTCAAGAACAATCAGGACAAAGATTATATGTAGAAGGGCAGATGTTAGATTTAAAAATAGGGAATCAACATCGTATTCCAAATAGTAATCGCTTTTTAAATGGATACCGAATTGGAAGATATGCTGTTAACTATCAACAGGATTTGCCGACAATTACTGGTAACTATGAGGAAGAGGCAACGATAACCATAACAAAGGATGGTTTCTTAATCGAAGAACAATTAGAACATTTAGACTATTCAAGTGGAAACATAATATATAGTGGTACATTTAAGAATATCACGCAAGAAGGTCTTCAAGTGCTAGAGGTATGTTTGAAATTTTCAGCACTTCATTATGATATGTTTTTAGATAAAAATTTATTAGCTGATTTTAAAAAAGGGATTATGCAACTTGATACTCCACTTAATGATTTACCTTTGTTGGAAGGGAAAAAAATAAAATAAATAATGAAAACAATATTTCTTGATTTTTTTATGATAGATGAAAATAGGTGATTGTTAATGAAAAAGAAAATAATATTTTTAGGTATGGTTCTAGCAATTTTTATCTTTGGTAGTAATCTAAAGATGGTATCGGCTTTAGATATTGGTACAGGAGTGGATGGAACCATAATTATAAGGTGGATTGACTATGGGGATCCTCGTAATGAAAGACCAGATACTATTCATTTAGTAGTAGGAGAAAGACTTTCTCCAGATATGAAACATCAAACGATAACACTTAACGAGAGTGATGCTACTATTTCAACCGATCCTAATGATTCTTCTATTACAGAGTGGAAATTTAAAAAGACGGGACTGGATTCCTTTTTTACCCATTACGGCAGTCCAACCTTTTTATATGAATATACGGAAATTGAAAATTTACATAATTTAGGTTATAACGAGATTCCTTCTTTGATAACTGGTGATATGCATCCTACAAAATATGATTTTAATGGGCATATGATAGAAGAAGCAGGAACTTTGGTAGTTACTTTAGTAAAAGATACCTTAGTAACAAAGAATCTATTTGTTACTTATCATGATTCGCAAGCAAGAGATGGTAATATTAGAAATTTAGATTTTGCTATTAAGGGAGAGAATGTAGCAGATCCAATCAAACAAAATGCTTACTATCGATTTCATATTCAACCTTCTGATACGTTAAAAGGAGATAGTAATGTGGATACTTATACCAAAAGTATTTATATTTCGGGTTCTGATGCCTATCAAAGTGGAAACCCGCTTATTCACTATATTTTTGAAGAAGATAGCCAACAAATACCAGGGCGTAATATTCAATATAAAATAGAGGGAGATAATATCTTGGTAACGGTTGATTATCAAGCAAAGAAGAAGGTAGTTCCTATTGAAGTGATATGGAAAGATTACCAAAATCAATTAGGTTTAAGACCAGATAATTTATTATTAAAAGCTTATGATCAGAATGATCATTTGGAAAAAGAAATTTCTTTATCAAAAAATAGTAACTGGAAAACGAATGAAACTCTATATGAAAATATGATTTATTCTAATGGAACTCCTATTGATTATGCGATGAAATTAGATTCTAGTAGTGATTATTTATATACCATATCAAAAAATGGCACTGGATATCAAGTTGTTGCTACATTAAAAAATCAAGAAGGTATTGTTGTACCAGATGATAAGAATTTGACTTCGAAAGAGGAGAGTGCGACCGTTAAAAATATCCATTCTATTTCAAAAGAAATAAATCCAAATACAGGGGATTCTATCACTATTTATCTCTTTGTGGTATTTCTAAGTTTTATTAGTTTCTTTCTTAATTTAAAACTAGTACAGAAGTAAGTTATAGAGGTTCTTTTTGAACTTCTTTTTCTTATAATCTATTTTTCCAATAAAATGGCAAAAAGAATGGATTGAATTCGTTTATAATTTCTAATTTTAAGATGTTTCAACATAATTATTTCTATTATTTGAGTTTCGGTAAAATTTTATAGATTTGTTGGAATATTAATTTAAGATTGATATATATTCTAAACGTTATAATTTTTGGGTCTTTATTGATAGTTATTGCTTGAAACAAATTTTAGTAAAAAAATATAGAAACTTAAGTTTAATAATATAGATTATAATTAAAAAGTAATGTATAATTATATGAAATAAGGAGATGATAACTAGAACTAATCTTTATAAGTATGATAACGAAAAAATACAATAACTTAAGAACGTTAGATTATAAAATTTAGTCTAAAAATTAATAGAAGGAGAATTTTCGGATGAAAAAAATTAAAATTATTTTAATACTATCAATGTTGGTTTGCAGTATTTCTTTTATTACAGGATGTAATATTATAAAAAGTAATGAGGATGCTAATCAAAATGTTAGCAAATATTCAGTAGCAGATACGCTAGTGAAGCAATTTGAAAAAGAAATCAAAACGGAAAAAGATATGGAAAAAGTAGCAAAGAAACTTGCAAAAAATGAGGTTATTAAAACAAAAATAGAAGTAAGCCCACTTCAAAAAGAGGAATATCTTAGTGGCTTTAAAAAAGAAATAAAAGGTTATCGTAAAGTGGTTACTATGAGACCCATTATTAGTTCTATTCCTTTTGTAGCTTATCTTTTCGAAACGGATGATGTTGATTCGCTTGTAAGTACTTTAAAGGAAAATGCTGACTTAAGGTGGAATATCTGTACAGAAGCGGATGAGATGAAAATTAGTAAAGAGAGTAATTATGTTTTCTTTATCATGTCTCCAAAAACGTTTGATGAAGAGTAAAGTATTATGAAAAACAAGAAGACTATTATGGCTTTTTCTGCCTTACTAATCTTATTATTCCATTTATGGATTAATCTAACTAATTATCAGATAGAAAACTATTTAAGAGAGTTATGTGTAATTGGAGTTGATTTATTCTTCTTTGTTTCAGCATACTCTATTGGAAAAAAAGAAATCCTATATAGTAAATTTTTACAAGATAGATTTCAGAAAATATATTTGAAATTTCTTCTTTTCGCTATTCTAGGTTTCTTCTATTATCATTGGAGTCTTACTAAATTTATTAGTATCATTTTGGGGTTAGAATTATTTAAAAAGGGTGGAGGTTCCTTTCTATGGTTTTTGCCTACTATTATGTTAGTATATTTAATCTTACCATTATATAAAAAAATTGATATAAAACATCCTATCCTAACACCTGTTATAGGAATATCTAGTTATTTATTAGTTAGTATTAGCGTTAGTTTATTTACTAATTGGAATCAAATATTTATATTTTTCAATAGGATACCCATTATTTTAATCGGGTACTATACTGCTAAAAATGATATATTAGAGTATCTAAATCAAAATAAAATAAGATATTTAATCACTACAATCAGTACCTTAATTACTGGAATTATACTTACGTATCTTATCTATATCAATCATTTTTATCTTACTTGGTATCACGAAGTATTTTATATTCTTTATATTCCTTTCATTATGGGAATTTTACTATTAATAGATAAGATAAAACCTAATTGTTTCATTAATCTAATTGGTTCTATTACGTTAGAATTATACGGATTACAAATGATTTTTGGTTTTCAAATAGCAAATACGGTATTTCATTATATCAAAATTAAATTTATAAGTAACATACTAACCATTCTAATCTTAATTATGATGGCTAGTATGATAAGCTATTTCTTTAATCGAAAAGTTAAATTAGAAAATCTGTTATCTCATTAAGAAAAAGATGTCTCGAAGAAAGACGATTAAACTTAAAAAAATATAGTTAAGATGGGTGGGTATGTAGTTAAAATAAATTTTTTTGCAATTGATAATCGTAATGATAGAGGTAATAACGAAATGTTTATCAATTGTTCAATTATCGATTTATAAGATGGGAGTGATTACCAAACAATCATTTTGCCTAAAAAAACAATAAAGGGAAGGTTAGGTGATGAGAGAAAATTTAATATAAAGATATGAATCATAAAGGAAGTGGTTAAATGAAAAAGTATTATTCTGGGAAAGCTAGAGATGTTTATATGTTAGATACTGAGAAAGTAATGATAGTTAGTACCGATCGAATATCTGTACATACATTATTACCTTATGAAGTAAAGGATAAGGGTGTAGTATTAAATAAGTTATCAGAATATTGGTTTAATAAGTATAGTGACATCATATCAAACCATATGATAACAACTGATATTAATCAATTTCCTGTTTTTTTTTTAAAAGAAGAATTGAAAGATAGATGCATGATAGCGAAAAAAATAAAAATGTTTAAAGTAGAGTGTATTGTGAGAGGTCATATTACAGGTTCGTGCTATGAAAATTATATTCAGAAAAAACCAATATGTGGAATTGAACTGCCACTTAATTTAAAAATGTCTCAGAAATTAATGGAACCAATATTCACTCCAACAAGAAAAGAAGAAAACGGAAGTGATTCCGAAATTACTTATACTGAATTTGAAGAAATTGTAGGAAAAAAATATGCTAAGCAAATAAAGGAAGTTTCTTTAGAAATTTATGATAAAGCATACCAATATTTACTTACGAAAGGAATTATACTAGCGGATACCAAAATGGAATTTGGTCTTGATTGTGATGGTAATCTATGTCTAGCGGATGAATTGTTAACACCAGACTGTAGTCGTTTTTGGCTTAAAAAAGATTTTAAAATTGGAAGAGAGCAAACTAATTTTGATAGAGAAGAATTAAAGAACTACATAGAAGATAACCAAAAATTAGGGAAGAATGTCAGAAATAATGTTCCTCAAGAGATATTGGATAGAATATCTATGAAATATCTAGAAATATATAAGATTATAACGGATAAAGAGATAAGAAAATAAAGCAAGTGATAAAAATGGATAACTTGAAGATAGGTAAGTATCAACTGGGAAATCGAAAGGAATAAGGCTATGAACATCGATAATAATAAAATAGAAAAAGTAATGAAACTAGTAATGGAAGAAGTAAAAATAGCAATCCATGAAGGTAATTCTCCATTTGCCGCATTTTTACTAGATAGAGAAGGAAATATTATTTATAAAGCACATAATACTTCGAATTCTGATACAGATCCAACGGCTCATGCAGAAATCAATTTAATTAGAATGGCATGTAAAGAATTAAATACGAAATATTTATCTAATTATATCTTAATATCCAATGCATGGAGTTGTAGTATGTGTATGTCTGCTGCTATCAAGGCTAAGATTACAAATTATATTTTTGGAACGAGAAGTGAATCTAACATGAATCCTAATATTACTATCTATGATATTAAAGATAAAACAAAAAATTCATTGAATATCATGACAGGTGTTTTAGAAAATGATTGTAGAAAACAAATAGAAAATGCAAGAAATTAATAGTGAATCACTTAAGAAAGTAATAAAGATAGTGATATTTCCTTTGAATTTCATATGATATGATTTTAGTTGATTTGAGACGATTGATTTGAACTTATTTATTGAAGTTAAATATATCTATCCTTTCGATGATGAAGAATACTTAAAAAATAGACACGAAATTAAGTATTATTATGATAAAGGATGAAAATCAAGAAGTAAAAAATTCGATAGAGTTGTATAATACTATAAAAGACTCTGGCGCTAGAAAGGAAGAAGTTCTTTTGAGGATGATAATGGCGAATATAGAAAGTCCTAAGAAGGAACTGAAAGAGGTGGTAACATGAACACATTAGAAAAAACTTTGGAATATCATGAATTGTTGATGATTTATTCTGATACATCAAAGTATAACGAAGATAGATTGCCAGGTGGCTTCCATTATACATTTTATAAACCAGGCGATGAGAAAGAATGGACAATTATTCATATGAAATCAGGAGAATTTATGAGTATGGAAGAAGGATTAAAGATATTTAGTGATTTTTATTCTTCTTTTATTGATGAACTTCCAAAAAGGTTATTTTTCGTTGTAAATGAGAATGGGGAAAAGGTTGGAACTGCCACGATTTCATTATTAAAAGAGAAAGAATATGGGTATGATGCAGCGGTAGATTGGTTTGCGATAATAAAAGATTATCAGGGTTATCATTTGTCTAAACCTATGATTAATAAATTTATAAAATTGGCAAATGAATTAGGACATAAAAAATTATTATTACACACGCAAACTCATACTTGGTTAGCAGCTAAATTGTATTTAGATTTAGGTTTTGAACCATTTCATATAGAAGAAGATATAAAAGGATGGCAAATTTTAAAAACAATTACTAAGCATTCTAAACTAAGTGATATTAATGAAATACCAGAGAGTAATATGTATTTTGATATAGCATTGAAAACGAAAGTAAAACTAGATGAATTATTTGGAAACGATTATGAATATTCAATATGGCATAAAAATGGTAGGAATGATGTAGAAGTAAATTATAATGGAAATTTATATAAGTATAAATACTATAATGAGCACAATAACTTTTGGCTAGAAGAAAATACGCAGAATTTAAAAAGAAAGTGAAAAAATGAATAACGATAATCGACAAAATCAGGCAAATATAAACTGGAGGTGTTGGAATAAATGCAAAACCATAGTCAAAGCCTTATAAATAAAGGAATTATACGATTATAAATCTTACACATTTTAGTTGAAAAAGTGTTAAGATTATTGGAAATTTATAAAAATTTAGTGATTTCAGAGATATTTATGATAAGAATTAGATAGGTGATTACGACATTTAAGAACATAAGAGAGGTGAATATAATTATGAAAAATGATTTGCAGATAACTACTCACGACTTTTTAATATATCGTGATGATAACAATGATGTTAAAGTAAATGTGTTATTAATTAATAATGATATTTGGTTAACACAAAATTTGATTGCTGAATTATTTGGAGTAGGAAGAAGCACTATAACAGAGCATATCAATAATATTTTAAAGGATGGTGAACTATTAGAAAATAACACCGTCGGAAAAACCGACGTTGATAATTCAAAAAAACCTGTAAAAATATATAATTTAGATATGATTATTGCTGTAGGGTATAGAGTTAATTCCAAAAAAGCAACGCAATTTAGAATATGGGCAACAAAAGTGTTAAAAGAATATCTTATTACAGGTGTTGTTATGGATGATGAAAGATTAAAGAATCCAAATTATATCTTTGGAGAAGACTATTTTGAAAGAACACTAGAAAGAATAAGAAACATTCGATCTAGTGAAAGAAGATTTTATCAGAAAATTACTGATATTTATTAATCTTGTAGTGTTGATTATGATAAAGGCTCTGAGATTACAAAGACACTTTTTAAAACTGTACAGAATAAACTTCATTATTCTGTAACTGGCAATACTGCGGCAGAGATTATTTATAATAGAGTTGATGCTAATAAAGATAATATGGGTCTTACGAATTGGGCAAGTTCTCCTGATGGACCTATTTATAAATATGATGTAGATATTTCTAAAAATTATTTATCAGAAAAAGAATTAAAAAACTTAAATAGAATAGTTACGATGTATTTAGATTATGCTGAATTACAAGCAGAAAATCATAATGCAATGACAATGCAAGATTGGATAGAAAAATTAGATGCCTTTTTACAATTTAATGGACAAGAAATTTTGCATAATGCTGGGAGAATTTCTCACAAAGTGGCTCAAGAATTAGCATATAAAGAATATAATAAATTTAAGAAAAAACAAGATGAATTATTCATATCTGATTTTGATAAATTTATTGAAGATATAAAATTATTAGAAACTACGGGAAATAATAAAGATTAATAAAAAATTGCACATTTAACAATAATTATGATTAACTGTATAATCAGTTTGGAGTGTGATTATATGATTAAATATGATATTGAAGAATTAGCAAAAAAATTAGAACGTTGTAGAAATGTAAATCTCGATGATGTAAAATTAGAGGATGTAGATGAGATAATTTCTATAAAAATAGATAGAAGAAAATCTAGTGAAGAAAGAATATTAGATTTTATTATGAAGGAGAAAAATACTTATATATTTAAGGTAAACGGAAAATTAGTTAGAATTAGATTTTTAGAGAATACAGACTTAACAGCAGAAGATTGTCTTACCAATGTTTTAAAAAATTTATATAGATAAATGAAATGGAGGATATATGAATATAGTAAATGAAATTGAAAAGGAAGTAAAAAATTGTATAGAACAATATAAAAATAATTCTGGAGATCATTATGATTTTTGGAATGAACATATAAAATACGTATACGAAGAATCTGTTAATTTAGCAAAAGAATATAATGCAGATGAAGAAATAGTTAAGTTAGGGGCATTACTTCATGATATTGCATTGATTCGACAAATAGGAGATAGAAAAGATCATCATATTAATGTAAAAATAATTGCTGAAAAAATATTATCTAACTATTCTTATCCTATAGAAAAAATGGATAGGGTATTAAGGTGTATTTATAATCATAGAAGTAGTAAAAATGGAACTACTTTAGAAGAATTGTGTGTGGCTGACGCAGATATTTTAGCTCATTTTGATAATATTCCAATGTTATTCAATTCAGCTTATAATAGATGCAATGTTAATTTAAATGAAGTTAGAGATTGGATGAGAGAAACTTTTGAAAACGATTATAATGATTTAAGTGAAAGAACAAGAGAGAATTTTAAAGATAGATACAATCAAATTTGTAAAATAGTAATAGGTGATTAGATTTATTAAATATAAGGAAGTGATTTAAATGAACGATAGTAATCGACAAAATTCGACAAATATAAACTGGTTGATTACGATTTATTTACCCCCCCTAGCAAACCTTTATAAATAAAAGATTCCTTTGATTTTAGATCTTGCATATTTTTATTAAAAAAGTGGTAAAATTACTAAAAATTGATAAAAACATAGTGATTTTAATGATATTTATGATGAGAATTATAAAGGTGATTACGACATTTAAACCCCATTAATTAGAACAAGAAAGAAGGTGTTAAATTTGAATAATAAACTAGAAACAATATCAAATCTATTTGAAGGTAGTGAAATTAGAAGTATATGGGATAGTGAAAAAGAAGAATATTATTTTTCAGTTGTAGATGTAATATCTGCTTTGACTGATAGTAACAATCCAAGAAATTATTGGAATATGTTAAAGAAAAGAATGAAAAAAGAAGAACAAAGTGAGTTGTCCACAAAATGTGTACAACTGAAAATGAAATCTAGAAAAGATGGAAAAAGTTATTCTACAGATACATTAGATACAAAAGGAATTTTAAGATTAATTGAATCAGTTCCTTCGCCTAAAGCTGAACCTTTTAAATTATGGCTAGCAAATCTTGGTAGTGAGAGAATTGATGAAGTATTTGATCCTGAAATTGCTATTAATAGGGCAGTAGAATATTATCGTAAACGAGGATATGATGATAAATGGATAAAAGCACGACTTACAGGTATTGTAGATAGATTTAAACTTACTGATGTATGGAAAGAGTCGGGAATTACAAAGGATTATGAATATGGAATACTAACTAATGAAATATATAAAAGTTGGTCTGGAATGAAAGCAAGTGAATATAAAAAGTTTAAGGACTTAGAAAAGAATCTTTAAGAGATAATATGACAGATATAGAGGTTGCTTTAACAGATTTAGGTGAAATTGCAACAAGGGAACTTGCTAAGGAACATAAGCCATACGGGTTAAAGCAAAATCAGGAAATAGCAAAACGTGGTGGTAAAATTGCTAAAATAACAAAAGATAATTTAGAAAAAGAATTAGGTAGATCTGTGATATCTAATAAAAACTCTTTAAATTATCAATATATAGATGAAAAATTATTAGAAGATAAAAAATAAAAATATTTAAAGGGATTTGGAACAATGTCTAAATATAAAGTTGGGTCTTATATAAGACTTTCAAGGGATGAAAGTTATAGTAATTCCGATAGTATAGATAATCAAATAAAGTTAACTGATTATTATTGTATAGAAAATAAATTAGAAGTAATTGATAAGTATATTGATAATGGATATAGTAGAACAAATTTTGACAGACCTGCTTTTCAAAAACTATTAAATGATATTGATGAAGGCTTAATAAATACAGTTGTTGTAAAAGATTTATCTAGACTAGGTAGAAATTATATTATGGTTGGTCATTATTTATAACACTATTTTCCTACTAAAAAAGTTAGATTTATTCCTATTAATGATGAGTATGATAGTTTAAAACATAGTAGCATTATGGAGAGATTAGATGTTCCATTAAAAAATATGTTGTATGATCACATAGCGTATGACACATCTAGTAAAATAAAAAAATCTCTAAGAATGAGTAAAGAAAATGGAAATTTTGTTGGTTCTTCTGTAATATATGGTTATAAGAAAAATTCTAAAGATATTCATAAATTAGTAATCGATGAAGGAGCTACAGATATTGTTAAAGAGATATTTAATATGTATTTGTTTGGCATGACTAAATCTGAAATAGCTAACGAATTAAATAAAAGAGAAGTTATGACTCCAGCATTGTATAAAAAGATTAATAAATTAGGATATACTAAACCTAAAAAAGATAATAAATGGAATTATGAAATAATAAATAGAATACTTAAAGATGAAAACTATACAGGTACTTTAGTTCAAGGAAGACGAAGAAATGAAAATTATATTACTCATAAAGAAGTTAAAAATTCAAAGAAAGATTGGATAAAGTATGAAAATCACCATGAAGCAATTGTGGATAAAGATGTGTTTGATAAAATACAAGATATGTTAAAAAATCAAAGAAGAAGAACAAATAAAAATGATATTTTATCTGGATATTTATTTTGTGAAGATTGTGGTGCTCCAATGACGTTAATAAAAGGTAAAAATCATAGTTATTATTACTGTAAAAATTATGTGAGTAAGAAAATATGTACTAAACATAGGGTAAGACAAAATGGCTTATATGATAGAGTTATTGAAATTTTAAATATAAAGAAATTGGATAAAAAAAAGATTGATACATTGAGTAGAAATGAATTTACAAAATATGTTGAAAAAATTATGGTGTATGAAGATGAGAAAATAGATGTAGTTTTAAAATACGAAGGAGAAGTAAAGAGGTGAAAAAATGAGGCTTAATTATTATTATAACTTTAAGAATACAATTAGATTTTTTATAGATATAGAAAATTTAGATTTTTCTAAAATTCAACAAGATAAATCATCATGGGTAGAACCCTTTAAATTTAGAATACGAAAGGATGAAGAATCTTTTAGAACACTGCAAATACCAAATATTTATAACTTTAAACTAGCCTATGATTATTATAGTAATTGTATTCCACAATTCGGATATAATTTTGAAAATCTTGAATCTTTAGATTTACACAAAAGAATGGAAATTTCATATGATTTAGGTGAATTTAAAGAAAATAGTTATGATGAGTGGCAACTAAAAGATTATAATCAATTAATTGATTATGATTTACTTATAAGATGTGATATAAAATCTTTTTATGATAATATTTATACACATTATATTTTTAATGATGTAACAAATGATTCGTGTATTGATAAACCCTTATCGCATATGAACAGTGGTCGTACTGGTGGAATAATAATGGGAAATTATATTTCTTTATTTGTTGCTGAATTAATATCTAAAAAAATTAGTTCTAAATTTGAAAATAGAATTAATGATTTAGGTCTTGATTGTAATTTTTCATATTTTTCTGATGATTTTTATATTTTTACTTCTAAGGATAACAAGGATAACGTGATAAAGTTATTTGATGAAGTATTAGAAGAATTTGGATTGGAAAAAAACGAAGATAAACTTGAAGTTTTTGATTATTTAAAATATACAAATGAAGATGTTATTGAGAAATATTGGAAAAAAATAACAAGAGAATGTAAGAATCAGCAATATAAACAGGGTATAGAGATAGCCTTACAAAAACGTAAGTACAATAATAATTTGTTTTTTACTAATCAATTGATATATAGATTAAATAAACTTGGAGATTATAGAAAAAAAAGAGTATTTATTGTTAATTTTTTCAAAAGTGCTTTTTTTAGAGCTATAGATTTTAGTAATACGTATTTTAATGAGTATAATTATCATCAAATATTATATTTGATTAAAGAATTTCCAGAAATTTCATTGTATATTGATAATATTTTTGATTCTTTTGAAGAGTTTAAAAGTTTGGAATTTATAAATAAGATTATAAATTTTTATTTAAAAAGTTTAGTTTCAAATTATCATGATGAACAGTTATATCTTTATTATTTGTTAAATAAACTTGGTGTAACAGAAAAAGTAAAAAACGAAAAAATAAATAGAAAAGTTTTAGATAGTAAGAATTATATTTTAATTTCTTATTACATTGCAAATAATATGTTTAATGAAGATGAAATAAATACTATTAAAAGTTATAGTGATGAGTCTTATTGGCTAGTATATTATTATCTAATATTAAATGATCCAACATTATTTGGCGATTTAGATAATTCAATACAACATTATCTAATTCCTAAAAATGCTAAAACACAAAATATTAAAGATGCATATAAAGGTTTTTATATGGATAATTTAATCACTAAAAATGATATTCTTGTTCCTTTAGAAAATGTAATTGATAATTTAGAAGAATATTTTAATGAAAAATACAAAAAAGAAGAAACAGGAGAAGAAGAGACTGAACATGTATGATATAATTAAATAGTAAAAAGGAAGTGATTTTTATGAGCGAAAATCAAGATAGGGTGTTTAGTAAAACGAGTATCAATTGGTTGATTACGATTTAATTAAGAACACCCTTAACTCCTTATAAATAAAGGAAATTATCCAATTTAGATCTTGCATATTTTCATTAAAAAACGATCAAAAACAATAAAAATTCATAAAAATATAGTAATTTTGGCATTATTTATAATAGGAATTAGATAGGTGATTACGAACTTTAAGAACATAGAAAAGAGGCGAATATATGACAAACAAAATAATCGAAGTTCAAAATATTAAAGTGAACATAACAAATATGAATGACAGCGATTATATTTGTATTTCTGATTTTACCAAATTTAAAGAAGGAAAATCCACATCAGATGATGTTATCAGAAATTGGTTAAGAAATAGAATTACTTTAGAATTTTTAGGTACTTGGGAGTCAATTTACAATCCAAATTTTAATTCCGTCGAATTCGACGGGTTTAAAAGTGAGGCGGGACTTCATACTTTTACACTAAGTGTTACAGAATGGTGTAGTAAAACAAATGCAATTGGTATATATTCGAAGCGTGGAAAATATGGTGGAACTTATGCTCATAAAGATATTGCTTTTGAATTTGCGTCTTCAATTAGCCCGGTTTTTAAACTATATTTGATAAAAGAATTTGAAAGACTTAAGCAATTAGAAAATCAAAATAGGGAATGGGATATAAAAAGAATTTTAACCAAAAATAATTATCTTATTCATACAGATGCAATTAAAAATTATATATTACCTGATAACGATTATTATAAAGATAGAAAATGGTTAAAGTATGCAGAAGAAGCAGATATTTTAAATGTTGCTTTATTTAATACAACTGCTAAAAGATGGAGAGAACTTAATCCGAACTTGGCAAAAAATTCAAATGTTAGAGATTATGCTTCAATAAATGAATTAACTGTATTGTCTAATTTAGAATCACATAATGCAGAATTAATTAAAGAGGGGAAAAACAAAGAAGAAAGATTTGAAATATTAAGTAGCATAGCAGAGTATCAACTTAATATATTGAACAATGCAGAAAAGATAAAATTATTAGGAGAAAAAGATAATATATAGTATTTTGCACATTTGTATTACTTCTTTCAAAATAATAAAATTATTATAGAAAGAAGGTAAAATATGTATAAATATAATATTAAAGAATTAGCAGAAAAATTAGAAAGATGTAGAAATGTAAATCTTGATGATGTAAAATTAGAAGAAGTGGATGAAATAACGGATATAAAGATAGATAGAAGAAAACCTAGTGAAGAGAGAATATTGGATTTTATAATGAAAGCAAAAAATCCTTATATATTTAAGGTAAATGGAAAATTAGTTAGAATAAGATTTTCAGATACTGATAAAACTGCTGACGATTGTCTTACTAAAGTTTTAGAGAATTTATATAGATGAATAAAAAAAATTAATGGAGGTAAAAATGAAAGTTATAACTATAAAGCAACCGTGGGCAACATTAATTGCTGAAGGCTATAAAGAATATGAATTTAGAACTTGGAAAACTAAATATCGTGGAGATATATTAATTCACGCTAGTAAAAGTATAGATAAAAAAGCAATGAATAGATTCAAACATTTAAATTTAGAATATCCTGTTGGTCAAATAATTGCAAAAGCAATTATTACAGACTGCATATATGTAGATGAAGAATTTGCGCAAAAAATGTGTAAAAAAGATCCTGTTGTATATAAAGGATTAATTAATAAAGGTGACTGGGACGGATATGGATTTAAAATAGAAAATGTTGAAAAAATAAATCCTATTGAAGTAAATGGTAAATTAAGCTTATGGGATTATGATTACGAAAATTAAAAAATAATTAATTGTGGAGGATAAGTATGAAAACAACACATAATATGAATTTAAATAATGGTCCATTTAATCGTATAAAAGATGGAACAAAAACCATAGAGTTGCGATTAAATGATGAAAAAAGACAATTATTAAAAGAAAATGACTTCATAGAATTTACAAATAGAGTAACTTTAGAAAAAATTATAGTTAAAATAGAGGGATTATATAAATATTCGAATTTTAAAGAATTATATAAACATTTTGATAAAATATCAATGGGATATGATATAAATGATATTGCAAATCCTGAAGATATGGAAAAATATTATTCTAAAGAAGAACAAGATAAATATGGAGTTATTGGCATAGAAGTAAGAGTGATAGAAGATAGGAAGTGAGAATAATGAACAATCGACAAAATTCGCCAAATATAAATTGGTATCCAGGGCATATGGCGAAAACAAAAAGAGAAATAAAGGAAAAAATGAATTTAATAGATATTGTCTATGAAGTAGTGGATGCTAGAATGCCCATATCCTCTAAAATGAAGGATATGGACGAAATAATAGGCAATAAAAAGAAAATATTAATCATGACGAAATATGATTTATGTGATAAGAAAGAAACCAATCGATTTATCCAATATTATGAAGAAAAAGGTTATTGTGTAATTGCTACAGATTTAATAGGTGAAAATAATACCAAAGAGATTATTTTTAAAAGTAGAGAGTTATTAAAAGAAGAAATGGAAAAAAGAGTCCAAAAAGGGTTAAAACAAAGAAGTATGAGAGTTTTAATTATGGGGGTTCCTAATGTTGGAAAGTCAACGCTTATTAATCGGTTAGTCGGAAAAAAATCTGCTGGGGTGGGGAATAAGCCTGGTTTTACAAAAAGTCTTTCTTGGATTCGTATTCATAAAGATATGGAACTTTTAGATTCACCAGGAATTCTTTGGCCAAAATTGGATAATCAAGAATCTGCTCATATTTTAGCAGCTCTATCTTCTATCAAAGAAGAAATACTAGATGTGATGGATTTGTCCTGTTTTATTTTAACGAAGATGATGGAACTATACCCTAAAAATTTAGAGGAAAGATATGGCATTACAGAATTAGATGAAGATTTTAGTGAGACTTTTGATATCATTGCAAAAAAAAGAGGTGCTCTTTCTAAGGGCGGGAGAGTAGATTATGAAAAGGTGGCAAATATTATTATTCGAGATTTAAAGAATGGTTATTTAGGAAATATTACCTTAGACCGATTGGATTAAAATAGGAAGAGTAGTGATTGTAATGAATAAGTTAGATATATTAGAAAGAATGAAAGAAATTCCATTCAAAAAAGAAGAGTTTCTCATAATGGGAGAAGCTAGTTTGGTTCTTCAAGAGGTATTAGAAGAGACATCTAACATTGAGTTAGCCTGTTCTTTTTCGTATTATAATATGGTTAATTGGGAGAAAAAAGTAGATAATTGCAAAGGCGAAATAAAATATCTTGATGTATTTGAACTAAGTACGAATTACTATAGTTTAGAAAGCATAGAAAAGATAGAAGACTATCAGGTCATGAATTTATCAACTCTACTTGATATCAAACGAATAGAAAATCACAAGAATGATAAGAAATTGATAGAGAAATTAGATTTCATTTTATGCCTTAAGGATAACTATCGTTATGAAAGAAAATTAAGAAAAGAAGGGCTTACTCTTATTGCAGGAGTCGATGAAGTAGGAAGGGGACCTTTAGTTGGTCCTGTTGTTGCTGCCTGTGTAATCTTACCAGAACATTATCAACTAGATGGTCTTACCGATTCGAAAAAACTTAGTGAGAAAAAAAGAGAATCGTTATATGATAAAATAAAAGAACAAGCCATAGCGATAGGAATTGGAATCATATCAGAAAAAGTAATCGATGAAGTAAATATTTATGAAGCTACGAAACTAGCGATGAAAGAAGCGATTTATCGTTGTGAGAGAAAACCAGAACATGTTTTAATTGATGCCATGCCACTAGATATTGATATTCCAACGACCTCTATTATTAAAGGGGATTTGAAAAGTATTACGATTTCAGCTGCTTCTGTAATTGCGAAGGTAACAAGGGACCGAATGCTAATAGAATTAGATAAGAAGTATCCAATGTATGATTTTAAAAAGAATAAAGGCTATCCAACGAAGAAACATTTAGAAGCGATTGATAAATACGGAATCTTAAAAGAACATAGAAGAAGTTATGGACCAGTAGCAGAATATATAAAGGAGCATACGTAATGAAAAAATTAGAAATCTATCAAATTCCAATAGGTAATAATATTACTCTAGAAAAAATAAATCCTAAAAATAAAGAACATAGGAGTTTCATAAAAGAAATGAGAGATTTTCAAGGAAGAAAAGGGATGTTTGATATTAAATATGAAATAAAAAGGATAGAAAATAACAAAAATATAGGGACTTCCTATTTTATCAAAAAAGAGGATAAACATATTGGGTATTTATATTTGTCTGATCATAACATTGCCCAAGACGAAAAAGAAATTGTTCTTTCTATGTTAATTAGTAAAAAGATGAGAGGTATGGGTTATGGTAAGATTGTTTTAAAGAGTGTTAGTGAGTATTTGTTGAATGAGGATAGTATTGGGAGAATCACGGTTTATGTAAAAGATAAAAATCAGGCAAGTAAGAAAATGGTAGAGGCTTGTGATTTTTTTAAAGGCCCAGTACAAAGTGTAGAAAAAACAACAATTTATCGAAGAGGAAAATAAAAATTCTTGCAATCGGTAGCTTTTGTGATATTATATAAGACACGAAAAAAGGAAGTGTCTATATGGATAAAGATAAAGCATATGTATACTTTGATGTTAGAAATAGTAAACAATTTTATAAGCAAGAAAGATTTCAAAATGGGAACATAAAGCCTAGCTTTGATTTTGAAAAAGAAAACGGAGATATTATTTATGGTAAGGAATTGAGTTATCTAGGAAGAGGAGAAAATTCTACTGTTTGGGAATATGAATCCAATGGAGAAAAATATGCTATAAAGATATTCTTTGATATTGGAATAGTTTGTGCCCTAGAAAAAGATGTTTATTGGAAAATGAAGAATCTTTCTCTTAATAATACGTTAAAAGCATTAGAAACGCTAAATGTAATAAATAGTACAGATAACGGGGAAAAGAGAGCATATTATGCATACATAATGGAATATTTAGAAGAAAAAAAAGACTATTCCATTGTAGATATGCCAGTTTTTGTGTTACTTGAAAATGCCAGTTTATTAGAACTTGATGCGAAAACTCTAGCGAATAGTAATGTAGTAATGCAAGATGCCAAAATAGAAAATACTATTTTTAATAAGTTAGATTCTCACCTTTATCTTAGTGATATTGATATGTATTTTCTATCTTACAGCGATTCTCTTCATCAGATTCGTGCAAATAATAAGATTGAATTACAATTTCTTTTTTATCAGTATTTCACACGATATAGTTCGGATTACTACCAAGATATTTATAATGACTTCTTTAATGAAAGATTAGTCCAAACAATTGATACTAAGAAGTCAGTAACAGATATCTTAGAATCTATATTTTCTCCTTATGATACTCCTAGGCAATTTTTTGAGGAGAATAAAAGCTACTATTATAAAAGGCATTTTTGAAAAGTACTTTTTTACAAAACGCCATGAATGTGGTATAATATAGCAGACTTAAAGGGGGATACTTATATGGATGATAAGAATTATACATATTTTGATGTTAGAGATAATTGTGAATTTTCGAAGCATGCAGAATTACGATACCTAATAAAGCCGAATTTTGATTTAGAAAGAGAAAATGGAGAAATTATTTCTGGTAGGGAACTATCTTATCTTGGAAAAGGAATCAATTCTACTGTTTGGAAATATGAAAGAGATAGGAAATACTATGCAATAAAAATATTTTTCTCTAATAGTTTGGGTTGCGCTTTATCAAGAAATGTATATAGGATGATGAAACCTCTGCCACTAAAGAATACGATAAAAGCTTTTGATACATTAAAGGTTTTAAATAGTGGTGGTAATAAGGTAGTTGGACATGATGCTTATATTATGGGATTTTTAGAGGAAAGAACAGGTTACTCTATGGTAGAAATGCCCACCAAGGCATTACTAGAAAATACAAGAGCAATGGAGTCGGATGCCTCTCTTTTGGCATCTAACAATATAGTAATGAATGACGTAAAAAGGCAAAATACAATTTTTAATAATATGGATTCTATGTTTTATATTAGTGATATAGACCGATTTGATTCGTCCAAATCTGATAGAGCGTCTATAAGAAATAAAAATTATAATGAATTACAGTTTCTTTATTATCAATTTTTTTTAAGGTATAGTTCTGATTATTATAATGCCATCTATAATGATTTCTTTCAAAAATTGTTTTCTCAAGATATTATTCATGAGAAATCTATTACCGATAAGCTAGAAGATTTGTTTTCTCCTTATGATACTCCCAAGCAATTTTTTGAGGAGAATAAAAGCTATTATTACAAAAGGTATTTTTGAAAAAATACTTGTTAGTGTAGAATAAGTATGGAGATTTTTCTCCTAAAAAATAAGATTTATAATTAAATTTATTTTAATTCTTG
>CAJUIY010000015.1 GCA_910586865.1 uncultured Bacilli bacterium | reverse complement strand
TAAATCAATTACATAATACAACATTTTTCTTATTTTGTCTATTACCCATTTGTAGAGAATAAGTATTAGTTTATAGTTTTTATGTAGTTTTCTAGTTCTGATATTTTAATCTTCTTACTTAAATTATTGATATAGATTTCATTAGAATAATTAAAGGCAAGAAACATTACATTTTTGATAATTATTCTATGAGGCTCAATATAGTTTAAATTAGTTTTATCAATTTTACGAATACTACCATTTATAATAGTTGGAGTAGTATTACAAAAATCACATATTATCTCTAATCGTTTTTTTAAAGCTTCCTCCATATCAATTTCTTTTTTGATTACATTAATCATAGACACCAACCTTTCCTATGATTTCTTTCAAAAACAGAAAAAAACCAATCTTTCGATTGATTCTATATATCAAAGTTCGAATAGTTCGAACAGATTCGTCAATGGTGCCCTAAGGAAGGACGTTCAACAACTTTTTAAACTTTGAATATAAATATAATATTCATATAGAAATTCGTAATTATTTTTGATATATTCTATATTTTTTTCTATTATACTAACTAATATGCTATTTGCATCATAATTATCTTTATTTTTTAGCAATGCAATTTTTTGAGGCTCTATAGTTTTATTTGAATAAGTATGCATATTCCAATATTCCATTTTATTATCTTTTAAATCGCTATCGCTAGGATATAATAATTTCAAAAAACTTTCATAGTATGTCTTCTTCACTTCATCTATATCGTTATAATCAAAGTCAATATTTTCCTTTAAATCTAAAACGAGAAAAATACTATTATCCAAAATTTCTTTCATTTTTGCATATGCCATTGAACGTTTTTCTTTAGATGCTAAAGATTTTTTAACCTTATTATTTGGAATACTTTTAATACAAAAGGGTATTTTCATATAAATTGCTGTTCCTAACCAATATTTAAATTTACCAGTGCTAATTTTTCCAGTTAGCCATTTTAACCAAACATCAATAATAGTTATAATACCTTTTTCACCTTCAGCAAAGAATACTTTAGGAGTCTTTTCAACATATAAAGAATTTTCTCCAATTCTTGGCTCAAGTCCAATTTTTAAAATAGTATCTAAGTTTTGCTTATTTGTATAATGAAAAAAAGAGTGTTTTAAATCAATTTGTGAAATATCTTTAACAATTAAATTTTTCTCCATAATTAATTTATACCTCCAAAAAGTAATTCACACGTTCATTGATGATGTCAATGCACAAGTGTGTTTTTTTAATTGACAAATCTAATTTAATTCTACAAACATTATACCAAAATTTTTAACATATTAAAACTCGAAATAAAAAGTTCGAGTTTTCTATCAATCTGGTGCCGATTAAAGGACTTGAACCTTCGACCTACTCATTACGAATGAGTTGCTCTACCAACTGAGCTAAATCGGCATATATACTATTATACAACAAAAAAAGAATTCTGTGTTATAAAAATTCTTTTTTTATTCAAAATCTAGATGTTTAAATAATATTACTATATTAATTAATCCACAAATACCCACAATAATATAAATTAATTTTGTTAAAAAGCTTCCTTCTTGAAATAACATGGTAACTAAATTTACATCAAATAATCCAACTAGTCCCCAGTTTACAGCACCTATTATTGTAAATACTAAGGCAATTTTCTCTATTGTTTCCATAAACACTCCTTTCTTTTACTAATAGTGTTTACCAATTTTTTTCTTTTTATTCGTAAATTATATATTTAAGCCTTGATATTCTTGATTTAAAGTATTATATTTTTTTGTGATTTTTTGACTTTCTGCTGTTTCTAGACAGTACCAACCATTACGGAACATTAATTGATATACTTCTCTTTGTAAGTTGCTGATTTCTAAAAAGGTTTCTTTATGTTTCTCATAAAGGTTATCACAACTAGCCTCTGTCATAGCAATTGCATAGTTTTTTTCCATCTCTTTTAAACAAGATAAAAGTGAAGTAAGATAATCTTTATCGTTCATATTGATTCCACTAGGAACTTCTACTTTTGTATTTGAGATTTGATTATTATTCATTGGAACCTCCTTCATTTAAAATATTTAAAATTTTTGTAAGATTACTATTAAATAGGTTATAACCATTTTGCAACATTTCTTTTATTGTTTCATCTTCTACGCTTTCAATTGCGTCATTTGTCTTTTTTAAAGCACCATAATTCCATTCAAACATATCACTTAAATAATCTAAATCTTTTCCTGTAATAATATTTGGAACTACTTCATAAAAATCTTGATTCATAAATAATCTCCTTTCAATAGTATTATGGTATCGGAAGATTATTTTAATACATTGAAATTCATATTCATAAAAAAAGAATCCATAAACAATTTATTGATATTTACGATTTAATAATACTTTTTATATATTTTACCGTTTTATAAAAAACTTCGTCTTTATTTTTATCTCCATCTATTGTTTGGTTTGAATTTTTAATTAAGATTTCAATACCAACATCATCTTTTAATTTTTCTTTTATCTTATTTTCTTCTTTTGCTTGTTCTATGGTAATGGATAATCTTTTTGCAATTCTTTGATATCGAGTTATATCAGATGATTGTAAATAAATAACATTACATTCGTATTTTTCTTTTAGTTTTAATACGGTTTTTGCTATATATAATCCATCTACTAAAATATAGTCACAAGTATTTAATTGCTTATCAATGGTATCAAATATATGAGTGGATATTCCTTCTATAAAGTCTTCTAACTTCATATCTAGGTGGCATTGTCTAATACGTTGATAACCATTTTTATTCGCAAACTCTTTTCCCATATTTGCAAAAGAAAGCAATGGAAACTGAAAATATTCTTGTAAGCTTTTACATAAAGTTGATTTCCCAGCTCCTGTTTTTCCTGTGATGATAATAATTCTTTTCATAACATTTATCCCTTTCTAGCAATAATAAAAGTATTTTTTACCTCTTTTTCAATGATTTTATCTTGATAATCTTTTTCAAACTTACTAATTCCTTCATTTAGTTCTTCTTCTGTTAGAAAGCTCAGATTGGAAGTTCCTCTTTTTTGGAATCTTTCTATCAATATTTCTTTCTTTTTCTTGACTGGTATAGAAGAATGTTCTAGTTTAATATCTTTAAAGTCAGATAAATTAGATTTCAATTCTTCAATATCAGGATATCTTTTTTGGTCAATTTCTAATGTTCTTGGAAAATACTTTGCAGTAAATCGAGATTCTAAATCTGAATGAGAACAAGTTTTTATAAGTAATATGCCATTTGGTTTTAAAACTCTATAAGCTTCTTTCAAAGCTTTTATTCGATTTTCTTTAGATAATTGTTGTATCATAATAATCATGGTACAAATATCAAAAGTGTTATCTGTAAAAGATAAGTTAGTAGCATCTTCATGATAGGCTTCTATTAATTGAGTGGCTTGTTTTATTTGTGTTTCTGATTGATCAATACCAATTACCTTAAAACCATGCTTCTCCATTAACTCTCCATACTTCCCAGTACCACAACCAATATCTAAAATAGTAGCATCTTTTTTAGGTGCATATTTCTTTATGATTCTGATTACATTTTCCATATTATTGTCACTATCGAGACGGATTTTATTGTATTCTTCTCCAATCTTTTCATAGTAAGAGTTATAGTTTGTTTGAGGGATACCTTCTTCACTATTATTTAATACGGCTAAGAATATTTCAGAAAACATGAAATAATAATTTGTTAAATCACTTTTTGCTTTTTCGAGGGAAAGAAGTTTCTTTTTCTCATCTAGTTTTTCCTTGGCTTTGGTAATGATATCCTTTGAATTATCTAGTTTTTTTGATAGGAATGGAATATAGGCCATTACTCCTTTTGGATGAATGAAACGATAACAGTCTGCATTAGCACATATTTCTGCTTCTTGATATTGAAATGGCACTTTACCATGATGAGCTTCAATACAATTGATAATTTTATCATACTCTACTTTCGTAATATCATAGTTTTTTAAGAATTCTTTTGCAAATTCTACTGCCATTTGTGTATGTTCTTGCTTTTTATTTTGTATTCGAGCTTCTTTTAATTTGGAATCCATAAGATATAAACCAACGAGGACAATGGTTTCATCTACTTTATAATAACTAGCTAATTTTTTCCCGTATTCAAAAGCAATAAAGATATGTTCTTTGGTAGTAGCTATGGTTTCAGTTGCTATTTCTTTGGCATCTTCTAAAAGTTCTTTCTTTGATTTCATTTAGCTCTCCTTTTAATTAAATAATTTCTTTATCCTAATTATAGCATAAATAAAGTGTTTTATCAGTGCGTTAAATATATCGAAAATATTTTATCAAGATTTTTTCATTTCTCTCTTTCAAAAAAGATGGGAAAATGATATGATATTAATATAAGATAAGGGGTGAAAAAATGGATTTTTTTATCACATTTTTTAGAGATATATTAGATGGTCCAGTATATATGGTTGTTGCGATTATTTGTGGTCTTCTTTTTTGCTCTTGCATTGGTTATCTTGCAGAGGTACATTTTAATAAGAAAAAACAAGCGCTAGAATATCAAAGTACACATGCGAATGTTTCTATGAACACACCAAGTAATGTAGGAGGTGTTACTATGCAGCAAAATATACAACAAAATATGCAAGGTGCTAGTCAGAATTATGGAAATTCACCTAGTAATTTTCCAAATAATCAAGGAATAAATACTACAGGTTCCAACAATGTAGGAAATGTAAATGGCAATCAGTAATTTAGATAAATGTATTTACTAATGAATTATTTTTCTGTATACTAGTAAATACGGTAAAAAAGGAGACGATGAAATGTCAATAACAGTTACAGATATTATTAGTATTACTAAAAAAATTGTAGATATTTCTTTAGTATGGTTAATATTTTACTTTATTTTAAAAAATATAAAAAACAATGTAAAGTTATCAATGTTGTTTAAAGGTGTTGTCATTATTTTAGTATTAAAATATATTAGTGACTTTTTTGATTTAACAACAGTGCAAGTTTTACTACAATATATCATTCAATGGGGATTGCTTGCTTTAATTGTCATTTTTCAACCAGAGATTCGAAATATTCTGGAGCAACTTGGTAGGAGTCAACTTCTTGGAAGACATAAAGTGTTAACGGTCGATGAAAGAGAACACCTGGTTTATGAAATTGTGAACGCCATGGATTATTTGAGAAAAGAAAGAATAGGGGCTTTAATTGTTATCGAAAGAGATATTAGTTTGAGTAACTATATCGATAAAGCAAAAAAACTATATGCAGATTTAACCAGTGATTTATTAATTGCTATCTTCTATGAAGGAAATCCATTACACGATGGTGGCGTTATTATCCAAGGTGATCGAGTAAGTTGTGCAGGAGCAGTCTTTCCAACAAGTGGTAGTTCTAAAATTAATAGGCGTCTAGGTACTCGCCATCGTGCAGCCCTTGGAATTAGTGAAGAAGCAGATTCTATTTCGTTAATCGTATCAGAAGAGACTGGAAGAATGTCAGTAGCAATTAAAGGAGAATTATATTACAATTTAACGATTGATGATATTAGAATTATGCTAATTGATGAACTAAGACCAAAACAAGATATGGATTTAGATGAAGAAGAAATAGATGAGGAAGAGATATATGAAGAAAATAAGTAGAGGTATTGGAAAAATATTGCATCATATTGGTTCGTTTTTTGATAAATGGCTAATTACTCCTATTACAAAATTCATACTAAGAATTATTGGCTTCTTTAAGGATAATAGTAAAAGTCTAGATCGATTCATGGGAAAAAAATCAACCCTTATTGTCGTTAGTTTATTACTTTCTTTTGCGGTATTTGTCTTAATTGATCAAGAATCGAGTGTTATGGCAGATCAATATGCAGAAATATTATATAAACAACCAGTAACGGCGGTATATAATGAAGAGTTATACGTGGTAGAAGGACTTCCAGAATCTGTAGATATTACATTAGTTGGTGAGAAAAGACATATCTTTTTGGCAAAACAAGCACCAAGTAAAGGAGTATCCGTTGATTTGACTGGATTAAGTGAAGGAAACCATAAAGTAACGTTAAAATATTCACAAAAATTAAAATCATTAGATTATAAGCTAGATCCTTCTAATGTTACAGTAACTATTTATCCGAAAGTATCGGAAACAAAAAGCCTTACGTATGATATTCTTCATCAAGATAATTTAGATAGTAAGTTATCGATTAAAAATGTAAAATTAGATCGTGACAATGTAATTATTAAGGGTGCAGAATATAAGCTTAAGAAAGTAGCTACTGTAAAAGCACTTGTTGATATTGATGATATGGCAAACCCTGTAGCAGGAGAGATTACCTTAAAAGATGTTGATTTAGTTGCTTATGATACGAAAGGAAAAGTAGTAGATGTGGAAATTGTTCCAAAATCAGTTACAGCAACAGTAGAGGTTGTATCACCTAGTAAGGAAGTTCCAATTAGAGTGGTTCCAAAAGGAAATCCGGTAACTGGAAAATCAATTAAGGCAACCGAAACAAGTGTTACAAAGGTTACAGTTTATGGTAGTGAAGAAGCGATTGAGAAAATTGAATATTTACCAGTAGAAATAGATGTAGATGGTCTTTCTGAGAATAAGAGTTACAAGGTTACATTAAAGAAACCAACGGGAATTACAGATATTAGTTCAAAGACGTTAACCGTTAATGTGATTGTTGACTCCTCTATCAGTAAAGAATTTAGCAATATTTCAATAGCAACAGAAAATTTAGATGCAAAATATAAAGTACAAGCGTTATCCAAAGCAGATAGTGAAGTTTCCGTCATTGTAAAAGGAAGTCAAGATGTTGTCAATGCAGTTCAACAGTCTTCTATCATAGCTTATATTGATTTAGAAGGCTATGGAGTAGGAGAACATGAGATCGAAGTAAAAGTAAAAGGAACAGATTTAAGACTTTCTTATGCCTCAAAAACTAAGAAGGTCAAAGTTCGAATTAGCGAGAAATAAGTCAAGAAATCGGCTTGTTTTTTTCTGTTATCATTGTAAATTCGACAAAACTTGTCCTTTTTTTTTCTTTCAAAAATGAGCATATAGGTATATAATTATAATTGCGTGGTAGTATGTGTAGTACATGGAAGGAGAAATGATGGAAAAGACTAGATTACTATTAATTGACGATAATAAAGAATTAGTAAAAATGATAAAAGAATACTTTAAATCTCACGCAGATATCGAAGTTGGCCTAGAAGCCTATGATGGAGTAGAAGGACTTAGGTTAATCGAAAAGAAAAAAGAGGAATACGATGTTATTATCCTAGATTTAATCATGCCTAATAAGGATGGGATATCCGTATTAGAGCATATGAAAAAGAAAAATATAAATAGAAAGGTAATTGTTTTAACTTCTTATAATACACCAGATATTATTAGAAGAGTGTCAGAACTTGGTGTCAATTATTATATTTTGAAACCATTTGAACTATCAGATTTAGAAAGAAGAATTATGGAAATTTCTACTAATGAATCGTATGAAGGAAAGACAATAGATCTTTATCGAAATAATTTGCAAAGATCGACAACAAAAATTCTTCATGAATTGGGTGTTCCCTCTCATATCAAAGGTTACCAATATATTAGAGAAGGAATTATGATGCTTTATGAAAGGCCAGAAGTAATTGGAGGGATTACCAAAGAGTTATATCCAGAAGTAGCCAGTAAATATGACACCACAGTTTCTAGAGTGGAACGAGCAATTAGACACGCAATAGAAGTTAGTTGGAATCGTGGTAATTGGCAATTAATGGAAGATATTTTTGGACATAGTGTGGATATCGACAAAGCAAAACCAACCAATTCGGAATTTATTGTAACCGTTGCTGATAAGCTTCGGTTAGAATTTAATAAATCATCCGTTATTAATCATTAAAAGTTTAGAAAGTTATTAGAATATTCTAGTAACTTTTTCTTTACTTTTTTCATAAAATTTGATAAAATATAGAAAATTTTTAGGGGTGATAGTGTGAATGTATTAGCTACTTTAGATAAAGAGTTAAAAAATAAAAATTGGGACAAAGGAACAAAGGGGCGTTATTTGTATTTAAGGTGCTGTGAACTGTTTTCTTTTGATCCAAGGTATAACTATTATATGTATCTAGATAGTTTTGAAGATGAAATAACTCAAAAGTTCAGATTAAGAGAGAGAAAGATTAATTTAGAAGATGTTACCGATTTTAGATTATTATGTATTAACTATACGCCGATTTATCAGGAATTAATGGATAAACTATTAGAAATCCCTTGTAATAAAGTAGGTACAGGTCATGTTTATCCAGAGTTTTCAGAACCAGAGGAAGTGTATAAGGTAAAAGCAGATGCTACAAAATCGGATCTTGCTAGGGTAAAAATGAAATTAAAAACACGAGGTTATAAAGCAATCGATTACAATTTTTACGACGTATTTGAACGAAAAGTAGATAAAATGGATTCAGAAATAGGTTATAAAAAAGATAGATATGCTGATGAAATATTGGAAAAACAAGCAGTAGATTATCTTCAAAAAGAATGGTTAAATACCAATGCTAGAACAGATATAGAGACTCTAGTTAATAGAATGAACGAGGTAAAAAGATTATTTGAAGGTTATGGTAATTACTCCTACTATTCAGATGCTAAATTTTGTATTAACCATCTTGTAAATCTTTATTTTGATTCCTCTAGTATCAATGATCTTTGTTTATTTCAATTTAAAGATGATTTTGAAGTTGATTTTGTAAACTTGATACCTTTACAAACAGATAATGATTTAGCTTATTTTATATTAGAAATGGGAAATAGTGGTTATTCTTTTCATGAAATAGAAGAAAAAGAGGCAAAATCTTATCAAAAGAATATGCAACTAAAAAAAGAACGTGTTATGTTAAAATAATATCCTATACACAATATATAAATTCTTGACTATGTTCTATCGAATTGTTATACTTATTTTAGAAATTATGTACGGAGGTAACAATTTATGGAACGTAAAATAGTTTCATTTTTGAAAAAATGGAAGAGTGATTTATTACGTAAACCTCTTGTTTTGTATGGTTCAAAGCAAATTGGGAAAACATTCACTATTTTAGAATTTGGAGAAAATGAATATAAGAGTGTTGTATACTTTAATTCCGAAAATAATAAACAATTAGTAGATATTTTTAAGAAAGAAAAATCAATGGATAGAATTATTGTGGCATTATCATTATTATCGGGTAAAACCATTTTAGAAAATGATACGTTATTAGTATTTGATAATGTAAATGATGTTGAAATTATTAAAGGCATTAAGTTGTTTGAAACAAATAATCCTTACCATATAATTTCGATAACTTCAAGAAGAGAGAATTTATCTTTATTTAAAGGAACCGAGTTACAATTTAAAGTGATGTATGAAATGGACTTTGAAGAGTTTCTATGGGCTAATAAAGAAAGACCATTAGCAAATTTAATTAGAGAATGTTTTGATAAAAGAAAAACTTGTAACTTTCACCAAGTAGCTTTCGATTTATTTAATGAATACTTACTGACAGGCGGTTTACCTGAGGTGGTTTTAGCTTATATTAATGGCTACAAAGAAGAACAGATACAAGCGATTAAGCAAAAAACGTTAGATTCTTATAAAAAAGAAATAGCATTATGTAAAAATTTAATTGATATTCCAAGAGGAATTGAGGTCTTCTCTTCCATTCCACAACAACTGCAAAAAGAGAATAAAAAGTTCCAATATGGATTAATTGGGTATGGAAGAAGAGCAAAAGAGTATGAATCTTGTATTGATTATCTAGTAAATAATCAGATAATATGTAGAAGTTATAAAATTAAAACGATAAAATCTCCTCTTAGTAGTTGTAGAGAAACAGATAGCTTTAAATTATATTTATTAGATGATGGTTTGTTATATTCTCTTATGAATATTTCAAAGGAAAAAATGGAAAGTGATGAAAAAATAAGAGAGACTTTGTATGAGAATCATATTGCAAAGACACTAGTAGAAGCAGGTTATGCTTTATATTACTACCAATCAAGTGGTAAGGCGGAGGTTAATTTTGTAATCCAAAATCGTATGGGACAAATTATTCCTATTGAGATAACAACAAGATCTATGTCGAAAGCAAAATCATTATCAGTTTTAATGAAACGTTTCACAGTAAAAGATGCTTATCGAATTACAGAAAATAATTTTTCAACAAAGAAGGAAATTCGTTATTTACCCGTTTATGCTATTTTCTGTTTAAATGATAACAAAATCTAATGGAATGTTAGATTTTTTTTCTTGTTCATTTGCTTCTATAGAAAATATGTTCTATAATAGTAGATGAGGTGGTATCATGAAAAAAAGAATTATTTTTCATATTGATGTCAATAATGCTTTTTTATCATGGACTGCGATACTACTCTTGAAACAAGGTTACAAAACAGATATACGAACGATTCCTTCTGTTATAGGAGGAAATGAATTGAAAAGACATGGTATTGTTCTAGCGAAAAGTCCGGTTGCTAAAAAGTATGGTATCAAAACAGCAGAGACCCTGTATGAGGCGAGAAAAAAGTGCCCTAACATTAAAATTTATCCACCAACACATGAATGGTATTATGAAATATCAACAGAGTTTCATGAATACCTAAGAAAGTTTACCCCTAATACCTTAAAGTACTCAATAGATGAGGCTTTTATGGATATGACAGGGATGGATTATATTTATGAAGATTATTTGAAACTAGCCTATGATATCAAAGAAGATATAAAAAGAAAATTTGGTTTTACAGTAAATGTTGGTGTTGCTAATAATATGCTGTGTGCTAAAATGGCATCCGATTTCGAAAAACCAGATAAAGTTCATACTTTATTAGATGAGGAAGTAAAAAAGAAGATGTGGCCACTTCCTATTGAAAATCTATTTATGGTTGGTAAGAAAACTTCAAGTAAATTAAGAGAATTGGGAATGAATACGATTGGGGAGTTAGCAACGCAAGATTTTTCTTATTTAAAAAAACATTTTAAAAATCAAGCTCAGTTTCTATTAGATTCTGCCAATGGTATCGATGAAAGTAAAGTGGAAAAAGCAGTTTCTAAAACAGAAAGTATTAGTACAACAGAAACATTAGTGAAAGATATCTCCGATAAAGAAGAATTGGAAGAAATTTTGTTTCGGCAGACAGATGATGTCGCAAGACAATTAAGAAAAAGAAAAAAGTACTGTAATGTAGTAGCGATTATTTATAAAAATAGTAATTTTGAAAGCTACTCCAAACAAATAAAACTTGATAATGCTACCAATAACACAAATGACATTTATAAAGTGATATTACATTTACTTGATATTAGTTTTAGAGAAGAACCAATTCGATTAATAGGAGTAAGACTCTCTGATTTTTGTAAAGAGAAGGTTCAACAAGTATCTTTATTTGATAAGAAGGAGAGAGAAGATACTTCCGATGATAACTTTCAAAAAGTGGTAGATTCTTTAAACAATCGATTTGGGAGTAACTCCGTGATTCCTGCTTCTATGAAAAGAAAAAAAGAGGACTAAGCCTCTTTTCCCATTTAATGTTTTCTTTTTTGTACTGCGTTTTCTTTAGGATGTAATTGAACAGGATGAATTCCTTTCGATAAATCTTTAATATCAGTTGCCTCATATTCAGTATTTGTAATTTCTGATCTAGTATGTCCAAAAGTATCAATGCTACTACTTTCAATATCTTTAATAGATTTTATTGGAATGATATAGGTATTTACACCACCAAATCCATCTTCGCGACAACTTTGGAAGGCCTCTCCTTTTGTAATAAATAGTGAATTCTCAATTAATTCAAATTCAGTAACACTGGTATCTTTCTTTGTATGATAGGTAATATCATATCCACGTGGTATGCTCTTATATTCGGTTCTTTCTTTTATTACAGTCACCTTTTTTTCTGCCATCATGACAGTATAAGACTCAGAAATAAAGGCCTGTCCTTTTCGTTCCTCTAAACATAATATTAATTTATTTGGTTCAAATAACCCAATTTTTACATTAGCTGGCATATTGACATTAGACTTTTCAATATAGTCTAAAAATATTTTTCCATTACTTTCCTGTAATTTTCTATTTTCTTTTTCGTCAGATAATTGTATTAATCCCATTTTTCTTTTCTCCTTCCATGAAATTAGCTCTATCATAGTGCTTCATAAAGTTTTTGTCAAGAATTTGATATCACCAATCATATGATAATATGTATGAAAATATTGTGATACCACAAAAAATTTAAAAAATGGCTTGCAAAAAGGAAATATAGTGTGCTATAATTTTAAATGTGTGACTGCTTAGATGTGCGAGGTTGTCGATACGCCAGGTTAAGTTGCTAATCTGCTATTGGGTTATTTGCACGGAGCAAGTCTATACTAGATATAGGCGAAGGGAGGATATATATGAAGGCAGCGACAGTTCGTATTCGAATTAAGGCTTATGATTATAGAATTCTTGATGTAGCAGCAACTAAAATAGTGGAAACCATTAAAAGGTCAGGTGGTAAAATATCAGGTCCAGTACCATTACCAACTGAAATAGAAAAATTCACTATCTTAAGAGCGGTTCATAAATATAAGGATTCTCGTGAACAATTTGAAATGCGTACACATAAGAGACTAATTGATGTCAAAGATCCAAGCAAAGAAACAATTGATGCTTTGGCACATTTGGATTTACCAAGTGGAGTAGATATTGAAATAAAAACAAAATAATTTAGGAGGAAATAAAAATGAAAGGAATCTTAGGTATAAAAGTAGGGATGACTCAAACCTTTACTAAAGAGGGTAAACTAATTCCGGTTACTGTTGTTAAAGTAGAACCTAATGTTGTTACACAAATAAAGACAGTTGAAAAAGATGGTTATGATGCCGTACAATTAGCAACGATAACCGTAAGAGAAAAAGTTAGTAACAAACCTAAAATGGGTCATACCAATAAAGCAAATACAACACCTAAGCGCTTCTTAAGAGAGATTAGAGGAGTAAATACAAGTGATTATACATTAGGACAAATCATTGACGTAGATACTTTTAGCGAGGGTGAAGTTGTTGATGTAAGTGGAATCAGCAAAGGAAAAGGATTTCAAGGAGTTATTAAACGCCACAATCAATCTCGTGGTCCAATGGGACATGGTTCTCAATATCATAGAGGAGTAGGTTCTCTTGGAACTATGTTACCAATGCATGTTTTAAAAGGTAAAAAAATGCCTGGACACATGGGTAACGTAAAAAGAACAATTCAAAATCTTGAAATTGTTTCAATCGATAAAGAAAATAATATAATTTTAATTAAAGGAAATGTTCCGGGTCCAAAACAATCATTAATTATCATTCGTACAGCTGTAAAAAATCCTGATTTAAAACGTACACCAGCTGATTTAATTACTTATGTGGAAGAAGTAGAAGTTTTAAATAACGAAGAAGCTGAAGTAACATCTGTTGAAGCAGTAGAAGAAACGGCTGAATAAATCATCACAACAAAGTAAATATGATTAATAATAATGATAATAATGTGATGAAGGGAGGAAAATGATATGAAGAAAATAGATCTTTTCAATCTAAAAGGTGAAAAAATTAATGATGTTAAATTAAATGAAAATATATTTGGAATAACACCAAATGATAAAGTTTTATATGATGCAATTATATTAGGACGTGCATCACTAAGACAAGGAACACATTCTACCAAAAATCGTTCGGAAGTTCGTGGTGGTGGAAGAAAACCATGGAGACAAAAAGGAACAGGACATGCTCGTCAAGGATCCATTCGAGCAGTACAATGGGTAGGTGGAGGACGTTATGGAACTCCAGTACCTCGTGACTATAGCAAAAAGCAAAATAGAAAAGAAAGACAAATCGCTATCCGTTCTGCTTATAGTCATAAAGCTTTAGAAAACGCGATTATTGTTTTAGAGGAATTAGTATTACCTACTCCTAAAACAAAAGAGTTTATAAAAGTTTTAGAAACATTTAATGTTGCTGATAAGAAAATTCTATTAGTAGTAAAAGAATTTGATGAAAATGTTATTTTAGCTACTAGAAATTTACAAAATATATTCTTAGTAACGCCAGAAGAAATTAGCCCATTAGATTTAGTTGGAGCTGACTATATGATGATTACAAAAGATGCATTAGAAAAAATTGAGGAGGTGCTAGCATAATGAAAGATACCAAGTATTTAGATATCCTAAAGGCACCAGTCATTACTGAGAAAAGTCAATTAGCAAAAGAACAAGGAAAATATACTTTCAAAGTAGATCCAAAAGCGAATAAAATAGAAATTAAAAGTGCTATCGAGAAGATTTTCAATGTGAAAGTGAAATCGATAAGAACACTAAATGAAAAACCTAAAAAAAGAAGAGTTGGTCGTTACACAGGACTAACAAATAGATCAAAAAAAGCTATTGTTACTCTAGAAGATGGTCAAACAATAGATCTTGGTTAAGGAGGAATAAGTTATGGCAATAAGAAATTACAAGCCTACTACCCCAGCACGTAGAAAAATGAGTACATTAGTTAATGAAGAAATAACTAAAAAGTCTCCTGAGAAAAGTCTTACCGTTACTATTAAGAAAAACGGTGGACGTAATAATCAAGGTAAGATAACAGTTCGTCACCAAGGCGGTGGAGTAAAAAGAAAGTATCGTATCATTGATTTTAAGAGAAATAAAGTAAATGTACCTGGAGTGGTAGCAAGTATAGAATATGATCCAAATAGAACGGCAAATATCGCTTTAATCAATTATGTAGATGGAGAAAAAAGATATATTATTGCTCCAAAAGGATTGAAGCCTGGTATGGAAGTGATGGCTGGAGAAAACGCAGATATTAAAGTTGGTAATGCGTTACCACTTATGGCAATCCCTGTTGGAACTACGATTCATAATATCGAACTTCGTCCTGGAAAAGGTGGAGAATTAGCTAGAAGTGCTGGTTCTTCTGCACAAATTCTTGGACGTGAAGATAAATATGTGATGATTCGTTTATCAAGCGGAGAACAAAGAAAAGTTCTTGGAACATGTATGGCAACGATTGGTGTCGTTGGTAATGAAGATTCATCACTTGTCAAAATTGGAAAAGCAGGACGTAAACGTCATATGGGAGTTCGACCTACAGTACGTGGTTCTGTTATGAACCCTAATGACCATCCACATGGTGGTGGTGAAGGACGTGCTCCAATTGGACGTAAAGCACCAGTAACACCTTGGGGTAAACCTGCACTTGGATATAAGACACGTAAGAAAAAACAATCAGATAAGTTTATAGTACGTCGTCGTAATGGTAAATAGAAAGGATGAGGAGTAATGGCAAGAAGTTTAAAAAAAGGGCCTTATGTATTTAAAAGATTATTAAAAAAGGTTCAAGAGTTAAATAAGTCTGGAAAAAAAGAAGTTATTAAAACTTGGTCACGTCGTTCTACTATTTTTCCTGATTTTATAGGACACACATTTGCAGTTCACAATGGGAAGGAATTTATTCCTGTTTATGTAACAGAAGATATGGTTGGACATAAGCTTGGAGAATTTTCTTTAACTCGTAAATTCGGTGGACATGGTTCAGATAAGAAAAAATAAAATATTGACTAGGAGGATAAATATATGGAAGCAAGAGCAATTGCGAAAACACTTCGAATTTCTCCAACGAGAGCAAGATTAGTTTCAACTCTAATTCGTGGAAAAAAAGTAAGTGATGCACAAGCCATATTAATGAATATTAATAACAAAGCAGCAAGACTAACAAAAAAAGTCTTAGACTCTGCTGTTGCGAATGCGGTAAATAATAATGGTGCAGATGAAGAAACATTATATATTAAAGAAGCAAGAGTCGATGCTGGTCCTGTAATGAAACGTCATATGTTTGATTCACGTTCTCATATAGGACATAACAATCATAGAACTAGTCACATTATAATAACTGTGGCTACAAAATAAATAAGGAGGATACAAGAGTATGGGACAAAAGGTTAATCCTAACGGACTTAGACTTGGCATCAATAAGGATTGGGAAGCAAAATGGTATTCTAACAAAAAAGATTTTTCTAAATATTTAGATAAAGATATCAAAATTCGTAAGTATTTAGAAGAAAATATGAAGAATGCTGGTATTGCAAAAGTGGAAATTGAAAGAAATGCAAAACGATGCGAAGTTGTAATTCATACTTCAAAACCAGGTGTTATGATAGGACGTGGTGGAGAAGAAATTGAAAAATTGAAAAAGACATTATCAAAAATTGCAGATGAAACAGTTCAAATCTCAATTGTTGATATTAAGAAAGTTGACCTAAATGCACAATTAGTTGCTGATTCAATTGCTAATCAAATTAGTAATAGAGCATCATTCCGTATGGCACAAAAACGTGCGATTAGAAATACGATGAAAGCAGGAGCTAAGGGAATTAAAACATCCGTATCTGGTCGTTTAGGTGGTGCTGATATGGCACGTAGTGAAGGATATACAGAAGGAACCATTCCTTTACATACCTTAAGAGCAAACGTTGACTATGCAACAGCAGAAGCAGATACAACATTTGGTAAGATTGGTGTAAAGGTTTGGATTTATAAGGGAGAAATCCTAAATTCAAAAAAGGCTAAAGGAGGTAATTAATATGTTAATTCCGTCAAGAACAAAATACCGTCGTGTACATAGATTACCTCATGAGGGAAAGTCAAGAGGGAATACCAAAGTAAATTTTGGTGAATACGGATTACAAGCAAAAAGTGGAGCTTGGATTACAGCAAATCAAATTGAAGCTGCACGTATTGCGATGACTCGTTATATGAAACGTGGTGGAAAGGTTTGGATTAATGTATTTCCACATATGCCACTAACAAAGAAGCCAATTGGTACACGTCAAGGTAAAGGTAAAGGTAATGTAGAAGGATGGGTAGCTGTTGTGAAAGAAGGCAAAATCATGTTTGAAATTGCTGGAGTTAGCGAAGAAGTTGCTCGTGAAGCATTGAGACTTGCATCACATAAATTACCAGTTGCCACAAAATTTGTAAAAAGAGAAAATGGTGGTGAAGAATAATGAAGGTTGCAGAAATAAGAGAATTATCTACTGAAGAGATTGAAAAAAAATTGGTAGAAACAAAAGAAGAACTATTTAATTTGCGTTTTCAGCAAGCTACAGGTAATCTTGAAAAACCTTCTAGAATCAGAGAGTTAAGACACACCGTTGCTAGAATGAAAACCGTTCTAAAAGAACGAGAAGTAAATGAATAGGAGGATGTATATGGAAAAAGCAATAAAAAAGGAATTCGTTGGAAAAGTTGTGAATGCAACTAACAATAAAACAATTAGTGTTTTAGTCGAATCTTATAAAATTCATCCAATTTATCATAAAAGAGTAAAAAGCTCTAAAAAATATTGTGTTCATGATGAAACAAATAAGGCAAAAGTTGGAGATGTTGTGCGTATTGTGTCTACAAGACCTATATCAAAAACCAAACATTTCTATTTAAAAGAAATAATAAAAGAAGCAGTTATTATTTAATGCTTAGGTGAGGAGGAGTAATTTATGTTACAACAAGAAAGTCGTATGAAGGTTGCTGACAACACAGGTGCAAAAGAATTACTTGTAATTCGTGTACTTGGAGGAAGTCATGTGAAAACTGGAAATATCGGAGATGTTGTGGTTGGTACTGTGAAAGAGGCAATACCAAATTCTAACATGAAAAAAGGAAAAGTTGTAAAAGCAGTTATCGTTCGTAGCCGTCAAGGTGTTCGTCGTGAGGATGGAAGCTATATTAAGTTCGATGACAATGCTTGTGTTATCATAAAAGATGATAAGAGTCCAGTAGGAACTCGTGTATTCGGGCCAGTTGCAAGAGAACTTCGTGATAAAGATTATATGAAAATCGTATCTTTAGCAAAAGAAGTACTATAAGAGGAGGATAAGTATGAACTTAAAAATTGGAGATGAAGTTGTAGTTATCACTGGTTCTGACAAAGGAAAAAAAGGAAAAATTATTAGCATAGATAGAAAGAAAAATAGAGTTGTTGTAGAAGGTGTTCATATCGTAAAAAAACATCAAAAGGGTAATGGACAAACAACAGGAGGTATTCTTGAAGTAGAAGCACCAATTCATGTTTCTAATGTTATGATTATTGATCCTAAATCTAAAAAAAGAACTAGAATAGGACATACAACAGATAAAAATAATAAAAAAATAAGAATTGCAAAAAAATCAAACGAGAAGCTTGATTAAGGGAAAGGAGGGTAATTTATGAACCGCCTAAAAGAAAAATACTTAAATGAAGTAGTTCCAAGTTTAATGAGTAAACATAGTTATAAATCGGTAATGGAAACTCCAAGATTAGAAAAGATTGTAATCAATATGGGTGTAGGTGATGCCACCACAAATTCAAAATTAATGGATGCAGCAGTAGCTGATTTAGCCAGAATTTCTGGACAAAAACCAGTAATTACAAGAGCTAAAAAGTCAATTGCAGGTTTTAAAGTAAGAGAAGGACAAGCAATTGGATGTAAAGTTACCTTAAGAGGGGAAGCAATGTATAATTTCATGGATAAATTAATCTCTATTTCACTTCCACAAGTTCGTGATTTTAGAGGTGTTTCACCAAAGGCTTTTGATGGAAGAGGAAATTATACAATGGGAATCAAAGAACAATTAATTTTCCCTGAAATTGAATATGATGAAGTTGTGAAAGTTCGTGGTATGGATATCGTATTCGTAACTACAGCAAAAACAAACGAAGAATCATTTGACTTATTGAATGGACTTGGAATTCCTTTTAGAAAGTAATTGGAGGGTAGAAATGGCAAAGAAAAGTATGATTGTGAAAGCTAATAGACCACAAAAATTCAAAGTACGTGAATATACAAGATGCTCTAGATGTGGTAGACCACATGCTGTTATGAGTAAATTTGGTGTATGCCGTATATGTTTTCGTGAATTAGCTTATAAAGGACAAATACCAGGAATAAAAAAATCAAGCTGGTAATTGGAAGGGAGGAAGAATTATGGCAGTAGTAACAGATACAATTGCAGATATGTTAACACGGATTCGTAATGCAAATCAAATGCGTTATGAAGAGGTAAAAGTTCCTGCTTCAAAGATTAAAGGTGAGATTGCACGTATTTTAAAAGAAGAAGGATTTATTAAAGATTATAAATTAGTAAATGATGATGTTCAAGGTACTCTTGTATTAACATTAAAATATACAGAAAAACGCGAAAGAGTTATCACAGGACTTAAGAGAATTTCAAAACCAGGGCTTCGTGTATATGCTAAGAATGAGGATATTCCTAAAGTACTTAATGGTTTAGGAATCGCAATTATTTCTACTTCAAAAGGAATAATGACGGATAAAGAAGCTCGTAAGCAAAATATAGGTGGGGAAGTTCTAGCTTATATTTGGTAATAAGAAAAATATAAGGAGGTGTCAAGATGAGTCGTATTGGAAAGCGTATCATCGTAATCCCTGAAGGTGTTACCGTAACAGAAGAAAATAATGTTGTTGTTGTAAAAGGACCTAAGGGAGAATTAAAACAAGAAATGTTAAAAGATATTTCGATGAAACAAGAAAACAATGAAATTACATTAGAACGTAAAAACGATGCTGCAAAAGCTATGCATGGAACTATGAACTCCCTAATTTCAAATATGATTATTGGAGTAACGAAAGGTTATGAAAAATCACTTGAAATTGTAGGTGTTGGATATCGTTTTAATGTACAAGGAAAAAAATTAGTAATTAATGCTGGATATTCTCATCCAGTAGAATTAGAAATTCCTGCTGGATTAACGGTAGAAGCAATTAGTAATACCGAAATCAAGGTATCAGGAATTGATAAAGTATTAGTTGGAGAATTCTCTGCTAATATTAGAAAAGTTAGAAAACCAGAACCTTACAAAGGGAAAGGAATTCGCTATAAAGACGAACATATTATTCGTAAAGAAGGAAAAAAAGCTGCTTAGTTAAGTAGAAAGAAGGGAGAATAAAATATGATTAAAAAACAATCTCGTAATAGTATGCGTGTTGTACGTCATGAAAGAATTCGTTCTGGAATCAGTGGTACAGCAGAAATACCTAGATTATGTGTTTTTCGTTCTAATACAGGAATTTATGCACAGATAATAGATGACGAGGCAAAAACTACTCTTTGTTCTGCTTCCTCTTTTGATAAAGAGTTAAAGCTTAAAAATAAGAAGAATATGGAAGCAGCTAAAGTTGTTGGAGAAGCGATTGCAAAACGTGCTTCAAAAGCAAAAATTAAAAAGGTAGTATTTGATAGAGGTGGATATCTTTATCATGGTCGTGTTCAAGCATTAGCAGATGCTGCACGTGAAAATGGATTAGAATTCTAATAGGAGGGTATTATGCAAAAGAAAGCACAAGAAAATAAAGACAAGACCCTAGAAGAAATAGTAATTGACATTAAAAGTGTTGTAAAAGTTACTAAGGGTGGACGTCAAAGAAGATTTTCAGCAATTGTTGTTGTTGGTGATCGTAAAGGTCGTGTTGGGCTAGGTATTGGTAAAGCAAATGAAGTGCCTGACGCAATCAAAAAAGCAATTCAAGATGCCAATAAGAATTTAGTTAGAATTCCACTAATAGATGGTAGAACCATTGCTCATGAGGCAATTGGTACTGCTGGAGCTGCTAGAGTGATGGTAAAACCTGCTGCTGCTGGTACTGGAGTAATTGCAGGTGGTTCTGTTCGTGCAGTACTTGAATTAGCAGGAATTCGTGATATTGTTTCAAAGTCCCTTGGAGCAAGAACGAAATTAAATATGGCTAGAGCAGCAATGAATGCATTAACATCAATTAAAACACCAGAAGAAGTAGCTGCGTTACGTGGAAAAACAGTAGAGGAGATATTAGGATAATGAAGTTACATGAATTAGAAAAAAATATCGGTGCTAAACAAAGAAAAAAACGTGACGGTAGAGGACCAGGAAGTGGATTAGGAAAGACTTGTGGTCGTGGGCAAAAGGGACAAAAATCACGTAGTGGAGGAAGTATTAATCCGGTATTTGAAGGTGGACAATTACCATTATATAGGAGAATACCAAAAAGAGGATTTTCAAACTACTTATTTAAAACAGAATATGCAGTCATTAATGTTTCTGATTTAAATAGATTTGAAAATGGTACAGTAGTAACACCAGCGTTATTAAAAGAAACTGGAATCATAAAAAAACAATTAAAAGGAATTAAAATACTTGGTAATGGGAATTTAGAAAAGAAGCTTACTATTCAAGCAAATAAATTTTCAACTACTGCATTAGAAAAGATCAAAGAATCAGGAAGTAAAGCTGAGGTGATCTAAGATGTTTAAAACCATGAAGCAATTATTTGCTCCAACGAATAAAGACTTACGTCATAGAATTTATTTTACTCTCGTTGCATTAATGATTTTTATATTAGGTATTTCGATTCGAGTACCAGGAACGAATGATTTGGGAAATAATCTTGGTTTCTTAGAACTTCTTAATACAATGGGTGGAGGAGCTTTGAAAAACTTTTCAATTTTTGCTTTAGGTGTTATGCCATATATAACTGCTTCTATCATTATGCAGTTATTACAAATGGATATTATTCCGTATTTTACAGAATTAAGCAAACAAGGGCCAACAGGACGTCAAAAGCTTAATCAAATCACAAGATATGTAGGTATTGCTTTCTCCTTTATTGAAGGGTATGCTTTTGCCTTTGCATTTATAGGAAAAAGTGGAGACCCTATGGAGTATTTGTATATTTCAACCGTATTAACTGCTGGAACAGCCTTCTTATTATGGTTAGGAGATCAAATTACTCAAAAAGGGATTGGAAATGGTACCAGTCTGATCATTATGGCAGGTATCATTGCAACGCTTCCTCAGATGTTTGCAACGGCATTTCAAAGTTTGGTTAATTTCGATACTGTTCAACTAACAGCACTTGGGATAACAAAATTTATCTTGTTTGTAGTGGTTTATTTCGCTATTATTATTGGGATGATATATGTTCAAGAATCAGAAAGAAGAGTTCCGATACAATATGCGAATAAGTCAACATCAGCTTATGGGAAAGCAGGACAATCTTTTATGCCAATAAAAGTGAATACAGCAGGAGTAATTCCGGTAATCTTTGCCTCTAGTTTAATTTCGATACCAGGAATTATAGCAAGGGTTATCAATAATGAGACATTCTCTATGATTGTTTCCAAGTATTTGACTTATCAAACACCAGTTGGATTTATTCTTTATGTATTATTAATATTTGCATTTGCATATTTTTATACATTTATTCAAGTAAAGCCAGAGGAGTTTGCTAAGAACTTACAAGAAAATGGTGGTTACATTCCAGGAGTGAGACCAGGAGAAGAAACGAAGAAATATTTAAGTAAAATTTTATCTAGACTTACTGTCTTAGGTGCATTATTCCTAGTTATCATAGCAGGAATACCAATTCTATTTTCTAATTTCACTTCTCTTCCAACAACAGTATCAATTGGTGGTACCGGATTACTAATTGTGGTGGGAGTTGCACTGGAAACCTATAAACAATTAGAAGGTAGCTTACTTGCTAGAGGATACAAAAGAGGATATAGTAGGCGATGAAAAATATTATGTTTATTGCTCCACCAGCGGCAGGAAAAGGAACACAAGCAGATTTAATTGTTTCGAAATATCATATTCCCCATATTTCAACAGGTGATATTTTAAGAGATATCGCTATGGAGAATAATGAACTAGGACAATATGTCAAAGAAACATTATCAAATGGAGAATTAGTAAAAGATGAAATTACAGATCAATTAATTGAAAAAAGACTGGCAAAAGACGATTGTAAAAATGGATTTATTATTGATGGTTTTCCAAGAAATATAGAACAAGCAGTAAGGTATGATTCGATATTAAAAAAGTTAAAGTATGATATCGGAAATGTATTCTTAATTAACATTGATAAAAAATTACTAGAAAAAAGAGTTCTTGGAAGAAGAGTATGTGAAGATTGTGATGCTGTTTATAACTTAAATAGTGAAGATGCTGCTCCTCAAGTCGATTCGATTTGTGATGAATGTGGTGGGAAGTTATTTCAAAGAAATGATGATAACTTAGAAGCTTTTGAAAATCGATATCGTCTCTATTTAGAAAAAGTAACACCCATTGTAGAACATTATAAGAAGCTAGGTGTCTTACATGAAATAGATGGTAATAATCCTAGAGACGAGGTATTTAAACAAATTAATGATATTATTAGTAAGGATGGGACAAAATGATTACTATAAAAAGTAATAGAGAAATTGAACTAATGCGAATTGCTGGTAATATTGTTTATAAAACGCATCAATATTTAAAACCATTTATAAAGCCTGGTATAACAACGAAAGAAATTGATGATTTAGCAGATAGCTATATCAGAAGTTTAGATGCAATTCCTTCTTGTAAAGGATACCAAGGCTATCCAGCAGCTATTTGTATATCTATAAATGATGAGGTTGTTCATGGTATTGCAGGAAGTAGAAAATTACAAGAAGGAGATATCGTAACATTAGATATTTGTGCTTGTTATAAAGGGTACCATGGAGATTCTGCTTGGTCATATCCAGTTGGAGAAATCGATGAGGAAAAAAAGCACTTAATGAAATACACAGAAGAAGCATTATATGTAGGACTTTCTGAAGTAAAACCAGGAAATCGAATTGGAGATATTGGTTCTGCTATTGGAAGTTTTGCAAAAGACAAACAATTAGGCGTAGTGAAGGAATTATGTGGACATGGAATTGGTACTAATTTACATGAAGATCCGGATGTTCCAAACTATGGACTAAAACATACCGGGATTAAGTTACAAAAAGGTATGGTTATTGCAGTAGAACCGATGTTAACGGCAAAGAGTCCAAGAGTGGAAATATTAGATGATGATTGGACCGTGGTAACAAAAGATCACCATCCAGCAGCTCATTTTGAGCATACCGTTGTTGTGACGGAAGATGGTTATGAAATCTTGACAGGAGAGTGGAAAGATGGCTAAAGAAGATACAATTGAAGTAGAAGGTAAAGTACTTGAAATTATACCTGGTGGTAAATTCAAAGTTCAACTTGAAAATGGACACATTATAGAGGCCCACGTTTCTGGTAAAATACGAATGCACTATATTCGTATCTTAGCAGGGGATACTGTAACGATAGAATTATCACCATATGATTTAACACGTGGGCGTATTACCTATCGTAAATGAAAGGAAGGATAATATGAAAGTAAGAGCATCAGTGAAACCAATTTGTGAAAAATGTAAAGTGATTAAACGTAAAGGTAAAATAAGGGTTATCTGTAAAAACCCAAAACATAAACAAAGGCAAGGATAATTTATAGGAGGTGTGTTAGATGGCACGTATTAAAGGTGTAGATATTCCAAATGATAAACATATTGCTATTTCTTTAACATATATTTATGGAATTGGAAGAAGTCTTGCAAGTAAAATCTGTAAAGATGCAGGTATTGAAGCTACTAGAAAAGCTGGAGATCTTTCTCAAGAAGAATTAATTAAAATTCGTGATGAAATTAATAAATATTTAACCGAAGGTGATTTACGCCGTGAAGTAAATATGAATATCAAAACCAAAATGGAAATTAATTCTTATGAGGGTAGTAGACATAAAAAAGGATTACCAGTTAGAGGTCAAAGTACAAGACGTAATGCTAGAACTCGTAAGGGTAGAGGAAAAACAGTAGCAAATAAGAAAAAGGTATAATCATTAACTATTAATATTAAAGGAGGTTAGAATTATGGCTTATAAGACAAGAAAGAAAAAAGTAAAGAAGAATGTCCCAGAGGGTGTTGCTCATATCCATTCAACATTTAATAATACGATTACAACCATTACAGATAAAGAAGGTAATGCAATTAGTTGGGCATCTAGTGGAGCTTTAGGATTTAAAGGTAGTAAAAAATCAACACCATTTGCTGCTGGAATGGCTGCAGAGGCAGCAGGAAAAGCTGCTTATGATATGGGAATGCGTAAAGTAGAAGTATACGTAAAAGGATTAGGTCCAGGTCGTGAAACAGCAATTCGTTCTCTTCAAACAGCTGGTCTTGAAGTAACAGCAATTAATGATGTTACACCAATACCACACAATGGTTGTCGTCCACCAAAGAGACCACGTGGATAATTTAAGGGAGGTTAGTTTTTTATGTTACAATTTGAAAAACCAATATATAAAATAACAGATTCGATAGAAAGTAATTTCTATGGTAAGTTTGAACTTGAACCATTAGAAAGAGGATTTGGTACTACATTAGGAAATGCATTAAGACGTGTTATGTTATCATCACTTCCAGGAAGTGCCATAAGTAGTATTAAAATAGATGGAGTTCTTCATGAATTTCAAACAATAGAAGGTGTTTATGAAGATGTCACTACTATCATCTTAAATTTAAAGGGTGTTGTATTTAAAAATCACTCAAACGAAGAAAAAATTGTTCGAATCAATGTATCAAAAGAAGGAGAAGTTACTGCTGGTGATATCGAATGTGATGCAGATATTGAGGTAATTAACAAAGATAAAGTAATTGCAACACTTGCTAAGGGTGGTAGCCTTAACATGGAAATGACAGTTACCAATGGCCGTGGATATGTTAAGAGCGAGGAAAATAAAAGATTATATGACTTAAAGAAAAAAGGTGTTATTGCAATTGATTCCATTTATTCTCCTGTTGAGCGAGTATCTTATGAAGTTGGAAATGCTCGTGTTGGACAAGATGAGAGTTATGATAAATTGATTATGAATGTATGGACAAACGGATCCATTAAACCAGAAGAAGCAATTGCTTTAGCATCTAGAATATTAATTGAACATTTTAATATTCTTACCGACTTATCTTCTATTGCAGATGCAACAGGAATGATGATTGAAAAAACAGAAGATCCTACAGTAAAAGCATTGGAGACATCAATTGAAGATTTAGACTTTTCTGTAAGAGCATATAACTGTTTAAAAAGAGCAGGGATTCATACTTTACAAGATCTTGTTAATAAGAGTGAAAATGATATGATGAAAATACGTAATTTGGGTAAAAAGTCTCTAAAAGAAGTCTTAGATAAAATTAGAGAAATGGGTCTAGTATTACGTGATGATGATTAGTATAAGGAGGAATAACAATGGCATATAGAAAATTAGGTCGTACGAATAAACACAGAAGAAGTATGCTAGCTACATTAACGAAACAAGTGATTATGAATGGAAGCATTACAACAACTGATACGAGAGCAAAAGAAGTAAGAAAATTCGTTGACAAAATGATTACTTATGGAAAAAGAGGAGACTTAGTAGCTCGCCGTAAGGCATTAGCTTTCTTACATAATGATAAGATTGTTGTGGATAAAATCTTCAACGAGTTAGCACCACGATATGAAAGTCGTAATGGTGGGTATACACAAATATTAAAGCTAGATGAAAGACGTGGAGATGGGTCTTTAATGGTTCTATTGAAATTAATGGATAGTGAAAAGGTAGCATCTTAAATAAATGAGGCAGAATATCTGTCTTTTTTTTTGTTTTTTTGCTATAATAAATTAGAGAGGTGGCCAGGATGAAAGCATTAATAACAGGAGCTTCTAGCGGTATCGGTTTAGAATTTGCCAAATATCTTGCTAGTAAGAAGTATGAGTTGATATTAGTTGCAAGAAACAAAGAAAGATTAGAAATTATTCAAGAAAAGTTGGCGACAAAGACAACCATTATTGTGATGGACTTAAGCAATGAACAAAAATTAAAAGAACTATGTGTTCTAATAAAAAATGAACAGATTGATATGTTAATTAATAACGCTGGATTTGGAGATTTTGGTGCATTTAGCGACACGGAATTATCCAAAGATATTGAAATGATTAACACCAATTTGAAAGCCGTTCATATGTTGACCAAATACGCATTAAAAAATATGGTAAAAAAAGATTTTGGTTATATATTAAATGTATCTTCTTCGGCTGGTTTTATGCCTGGTGGTCCATTAATGAGCGTTTATTATGCAACAAAGTCCTATATCTATAGCTTAACAGAAGCAATCTCTTATGAATTAAAAAGAAAAAAGAGTAATGTTTTAGTATCCGTATTATGTCCTGGTCCTGTGGAAACAAACTTTAATAATGTCGCAGGAGTTAGCTTTAGTATTAAGCCATTATCTAGTAAATTTGTGGCAAGATATGCCATTGATCAAATGGTAGAAAAAAGAAAAATGCTAATTATTCCTGGAACAAAGATGAAATTTGCTAAGTTCTTTTCAAGATTCCTTTCTGATAGAATGTTACTTTTTATTACTTATCAGATTCAAAGGAGAAAAAGAAGATAATAGGAGTATAGGGGGTAGCCATGAGGAAAATCTTAACTGTAAAAAATCTTACCTATAAATCGATTTTAAAGGATATCGATTTCTCTTTTCAAGAAAATACATTTTATTTGATAACAGGTTCTAATAAGTGTGGTAAAACAACATTAATTAGGATATTAAGTGGATTGATTGAAGTGGAAAATACTTACTTTTATCAAAATCAGGACGTTTATCATTTATCTTCTTCTGAGTTTAGTAAAATATTTTCTTCTTATTTTTATAATGGCTCTTTTTCCTTTTCTTTTGAAACAGTAGATAGTGAAATTTTATATCAATTTGATAAAACAAGTTATACTGTCTCTGAAAGAAAAATGAAATATAAAAATTTATTAAAAGTCTTCGAATTTCAGAATAAAGTAAAAGAAGATATTACGAATCTAAGTCATTTTGATAAAATAAAACTAGTATTATTAACAAAAGTAATTCATACACCAAAAGTTTTACTTTTAGATAATATTTTAGATGATTTAAAAGAACAAGAAGCTGTTAAGATAATGGAAATCCTAAAAAAAATAGGTGGTATGACCGTAATTATTAGTTCAAATACTTTAGAAATATCTTATTTGTTTGATGATATTATAATTTTAGATAAAGCAAAGATTCTTCTTTCTGGCAACCCCCTTGAAGTACTAAAAGAGGATAGTCTGTTAAATAAGTTAGGGTTAAATCTTCCCTTTATGGTAGATTTGTCTATTAAGTTAAAATATTATGGTCTAGTAGATGATATTGAGTTAGATATGAACAGGATGGTTAATAAGTTATGGAAGTAAAATTAGAAGGCAAACTGAAATTAAAAAGTGGAATGTGTATTGGGGTATTTGATGATGATAATTATATTGTTAATTACTTAAAAACGATTAATATTACAAAGCATAACATTGTTTTTAATGGGAAAAAATTAAATCAAAAAGAACTAGTTGATTTTAAGAAGAAAATAAGTGTTATTTCTTCTTATCCAATTAAAGAATACTTTTTTTATTCAGTATATGAATATATGAAAGAAATTGTAATGAATAAATCTTTAGATTTAAAAGATTATCGAAAGAAAATAACAGATTCTTTAAAAATCGTGGGATTACAAGAATTGTACTTAACGAGACAAATATCTTCTCTATCAAAAAGTGAAGGAGCTCTTTTATGTTTTGCTTGTGGACTTTTATCCAATCCTGATATTTTAGTGTTCGATCATTATTTTAACTCTCTTGATATGAAATATAGTAAAAAAATATTGAGACTAATTGGGCAACTTACAGAGCAGTATGATAAACTGATTGTTTTTACTACGAATAAAATAGAACATTTATATACTTATTCTAAATATGCCATTATTTTAAAAGAAGAAGACGTTTTCTTGGAAAGCAATACGGATACTCTATTTGAAGAAAATATTGAGAAGTTGTTAGAAGATGAAATGCAACTTCCTAAATCGATTATGTTTTCTTATTTGGTCTATAAAAACAAAAATGTAAAGCTAGGATTGTTTAAAGACATAAGAGATTTAATAAAGGATATATATAAGAAAGTGTAGGTGAATAGATGAGATTTTTATTAAATATTTCCTATGATGGAAGTAATTATAAGGGATACCAAAGGCAACCTGGATGTAATACGATTCAAGAGCGGTTAGAAATTGCTATTATGAAAGTAAATAATAATATCAAAAGAGCAGTACATTCCTCAGGTAGAACAGATAAAGGAGTACATGCCTTAAATCAATATGCTCATGTCGATATGGATATTGATATTACAGAAAAAAAGTTAAAAAGAGCTTTGAATAGTAATCTTCCACCGGATATTCATATCAAAAATACTTATCTTGTAGATGACCACTTTCATGCCAGATATTTTGTAAAAGAAAAAGAATATAAGTATTACATCAATATGGGGGAATATAATCCATTAGAAAGAAATTATGTTTATCAATATAATTATCAGTTAAATGTAGAGAAAATGAGAGACGCCATTAAAGTATTTTTAGGAAAACATGATTTCAGAGCTTTTGTAACAGATGGTAAAGAAAAAGAAAATTGTGTTAGAGAGATATATGAAGTATCTATTGAAGAGTTAAATGATAATAAAATAGTTATTACTTTTAGAGGAAACGGTTTTTTACGATACCAAGTAAGAAATATGGTAGGAATTTTGTTACAAGTAGGCCAAAATAAAATTTCCACAGAAGATGTGGAAAAAATATTATTGGATTGTGATAGAACAAAATCAGGGAAAACGGCTCCAGCGGAAGGGTTATATCTTACGAAAGTAGAATATCATGAAATACAAAAAAAAATACTTGAATAAAAAAATGCATTGTTATATAATAAATGACTACAGGAGGTATCAATATGGGAACATTATTTAAAACATCAATGCTTGGACCTTGTGCAACTATATTATCTACTACATGGTCTATTAGTGCTAGTTCATTAAAAGAAGGACCAACAAAGGAAAATGCAATATTATCATCTATACTATCGTCTACAACTTCTTCTATGACTTGTGTTTCTGATGAAAGTATTACTACTAATATTGCAAAGCAGTATATAGAATCCTTATCAGAAGCACAATTAGTGGAATTATCAGAAAGAATAGAAGCAAAAGAGAAAAATTTTGTTGTGGAAACAAATACAAAGGATGGAAATGTAGTTGTTAAAGTAAAAACAGATAATTGTAAAAGAATATAAAAACATTCGAAAAGATAAATAGTGATACCAAAAATAAAATGATTATCAATCAGAAGATTATAATATATAAAGGAGGAATATAAAATTGATTGGAGAAATTATTAGTTCTTTATTAGGTGGTGCTATATCAGGAGGTTCAAGTACATCTGCCTCTTTCTTAGCAATAGATGAGCATGATGATACATTGATAGGAGTAGCTGCAACAATGAGTATAGCCTCAACTATATCATTAGGTAGTATAGAGAAATTAAAATCATCTGATATTGCGAAATGTTATGTAGACTCATTATCGGAGAATCAGTTGGCAGAATTATCAGAAAGAATAGAAGCAAAAGAGAAAAATTTTATTATGGAAACAGAGATAAATGATAGAGATGTCGTTGCCAAAGTAAAAACTAACGGTAATAAAAGAATATAAAACGTTTTTTTGGTGAAAAAGGTATGAATTATAAAAAGAAAATAAAGAAATGTAAGATGTTGGGTGCACTTAACTTTCAAGAATTTGTATTTAAAACCGAAGCTATAAGGTGGAAAGTACTAAAAAAAGTGTGTCCAAACTTCGTGATAAAATGTTGTGATAAGTATTATGATTATAAGACAGAAAAAAAATTAAAAAGAACTCATTCTAATATTGTAAAAGAACAAATAAAAAATGATAATTATTTAAATAAAATATTAATTAGAAAAGAGTTTAACGAGAGTCAAAATATAAACTATCATATAGATAAAAACAATCCCAATGAGTTTATGAAATATTTGGAGTTGAATAAAAAAATACATGTATTTGGTCTAAAGGCTAACTTGCTTAATTTACCTCTAATAGCAGTAGCTAGTACTATTGGTGCACCAACGGCATTGCTACTAGGTATAAATTTATTGTCCATGTTTATCAATTTTCAATGTATTAATATCCAAAATTATAATATCAATAGATTAAAAGACTACCAACAAAAACTTCAAAGAAAAAAGCTTGAAAATCGAGGTAATATAACGAGAGAACAAGAGTATCAAATAAAGCAACAAAGAAGAACGAATGATTTTCAACAAACTTATGGGGAAGCAGGTAACTTAATATATCATAGTATAGAAAAGAAAGATGGAATTCCAACTATGAATGAAATCATTGATAATATAGAAAGTCAGGAACAACTGAATCAATTAAAACGTTTGGTAACGGAAACACTTAATAGGACAAAAAAAGATAGCTTTCCTATTAAACAAAAAACGAGATCAACTAGAAAAAGTGCTATATAAAATGAATTATTAATCACTTAAAATAGTAAAAAGATGTAAAAGTGAAAGAAAAAATGAAAGAATTGGGATAAAGTCATTGATTTCTTAGTAAATATTTAGTATAATCTCAATTGGTACATTGAAATATCCCCACATAAATTAAGTCCTGGGAAAACTTAATTTAAGTAAAAGGAGAGAATAAAAAATGAAAAGTTTTATGCAAAAGAAAGAAACTGTAGAACGTAAGTGGTATGTAATTGATGCAGAAGGAAAATCTCTAGGAAGAGTAGCTTCTTTAGCAGCTTCATATTTACGTGGTAAAAATAAACCTACTTATACCCCACATATTGACTGTGGAGATAATATCATTATTATCAATGCTAAGAAGGTTTTATTAACTGGTAATAAAGAAGAAAAAAAGATGTATTACAATCATTCTATGTATCAAGGTGGTTTAAGAGAAAGAACAGCAAAGGAAATGAGGGAAAGATATCCAATTGAAATGATGGAAAGGGCCGTAAAAGGAATGCTTCCACATAATCGATTAGGACGTCAAATGTATACAAAACTACATGTATACGAAGGACCAGAACATAAGCAAGAAGCTCAAAAGCCAGAAGTGCTTGAGGTTAAGTAGGAGGGTAAATTATGGCAAGAGAAAGTAAAAATATATACGCTGGAACAGGACGTAGAAAAACAAGTGTAGCTCGTGTTACATTAACTTCAGGAACAGGAAAAATTATAGTTAATGGACATGATGTTAACGAATATTTTCAAAATAAACTAGTAGTTCTAGATTTATGTCAACCACTTGAAGCAACAAATACCAAAGAAATGTTTGATATTACAGTGAAAGTAAAAGGTGGAGGTCTTTCTGGACAAGCAGGAGCAACACGTCTAGGGATTACGAGAGCTTTACTTGATTATGACAAGACAACACCTAGTGATTCTGAAAATAGTTTCCGTAAAACATTAAAAGTTGCTGGATTTGTTACTAGAGATGCTCGTAAGAAAGAACGTAAAAAACCAGGTTTAAAGAAAGCACGTCGTGCACCACAATTTTCAAAACGTTAAGATACAGTTTTCGAAAGACATTCCTATATGTCTTTTTTTCTTGCTTTCATCATATATTTATGATAGGTGATGTAATGGATATCGAGATGTTAAAAAGAGTATTATTTGTCGCTATTGTAATTAGTACAATCTCTTGTTCTTTCATTCAAAAAACGAAAACTGGATTAAAAAGTAATAAGTTTTTGGTTTTATATAGCTTTGCAATTAATATTCTACTCAGTATTTTATTTTGTAAAAGTTTTACGAATTTTACTTTTATGTATAGTATTTGGGTAGGATTATTTTCTTTTATTGGTGCAGATACTTTATTTAAAGCATTAGAAGGGAAATTAAATTCTTATACAAATTTAAAAGAAAAGAATAATAAATGAGAATTATATAAAAGGAATATGATAATTAATGGAAATCAAAAAATATCGACTTTTTATTTGCATGTTATTTTGTATTATAACAATGACTGTTGTTAATGCTCAGAAATTACCTTTATCTAATAAGATAATATTTGTAGACCCTGGACACGGAGGTCGGGATCCAGGAACTAGGTATGGGAGAATACTAGAAAAGGATTTAAATCTAGAAATATCTAAAGTATTAAAACAGGAATTGGAGAGAAATGGTGCAAAAGTTATTTTGGCAAGAGAATCGGACATAGATTTATCTAAAGAAACAGATTATCATAAAAAACATGGTGATTTAAATCGAAGAATTGATATGTTAGAAAAAAATAAAAGTGATCTTTATTTATCAATTCACCTTAATTGGTATAATGATTATTATTATGGAGGTGCAGAAGTTCTATATAATAAAATTAATAGTAAAAACAAGTTACTTGCAGAATCTATTACGAATTCATTAGAAGAAAATAAAATAAAAACAAGAGAGATTAGAACAACTAATTTATATCTATATCGGAATACGAAGGTTCCTGGTATTTTACTGGAATGTGGTTTTTTATCAAATAGTAATGATCGTTATTTATTACAAACACTAAATTATCAAGAAAAATTTTCCAAAGTAATTGTAGAAGGTCTAATAGATTATTTTGTGAAAGAAAGTAAAACGTGAGATTTTGAAAGAATTCTATGAAAATAGTTTGTTGTATAAATAGAAAAAATATGGTATTATAAATATCGTGTTTATACATATTACATCAATAGGAAGAAGAGGAAAATAACAATGGGTGAAAAAAAAGAAAAACTAAAAGTGGAGGATTTAAAGCAGATAATTCAATCTCAAAATAATAATAAAGGAAAAAGATTGGGTGATTTTAATAATCCTTATGAGGAATTAAAGGAATTAAGAATTGAAAATAACAAACTCCAAGCCATCGTAGACATGTATAGAACAAAAAGAGCAAAATTTTATAAAACAAGAAACTCTATCTTGGCGTATGTAGTTTTACTATCTTCTATACTTTGTGGTATAAAAATAAAAAATAACTATGATGAAAATAAACTAACAATGAAAGAGACTTCTGTTGAAAAACAATTAAACAAAGAAATTAGGAATTTTAATCTAGTTGAAATTTTAGGTGGTAAGGTAAAAAATCCTCAAGATATTAAATTAGGAACGGTATTAGAGGATTATATCGGAATGGATTTAGATGATAAAAAGGTTTCACTATTAAATGACTTAAGTGAGGTAGCATCCATAAAATATCAATTGGATAGTGAGAATTTAAATGGTGCAAATGACTTCCTTTCTAAGTGTTGTGTATATTTTCTCTCCGATTATATTAGTAATACTATTTATATAGATAATCCTGAATTGGAAAATTATAATATTAATGTACAGGATGGGTATTTATATGCAAATGGAGAATATCAAATGAATAGTGGGCTATTTAATAGTTATTCCTTAGGTAAAGATGCTTATCAAAATTTTTTACTAGAGAGTGGATTTGAGATGACAGTAGCTGACTTAGATTTCGTTATCGATACTTCTTTAAAGGCAACTTGTTATGATGTATTACTAAATCAAGAAGAAGAAAAACTAGATTTTTCAGTATCTCGTTTGGCTAAGGAATGTGATTATCAATTGCCACTAACAAGAGAATACCAAAAAGATTATTGTGAGTTACCTAAACAAAAAGTAAAAAACTAGTACATCTTTAAATAATATATAGAAAAAATAATAGGATAAAGAAGAATTTGTTTTAGGGCAGATTCTTTTTTTATTAGACACTATTTGTAGAAAAACTTATCTTTCACTCTGTCGAAATAAGTATGTCAATAATTTTTGAAAATGTCCTGAAATTTCCAAAACATCAACGGGAAAAT
>CAJUIY010000014.1 GCA_910586865.1 uncultured Bacilli bacterium | reverse complement strand
CGAGACATTTTCTAAAGTTAACACTTAAGACATTATCATAAATTAATCATAAAAAAAAGAAGAACAAAGAAAAATTTAATTGACAACAGAATTAATATCTGATAAACTTATATCGATTGGTACTCAGGAAACTTATGAAGCCCTGAGTCAATTTTTATTTTAGGGAGAAATACTATATGAAAGAATATAAAACTAATGAAGAATTAATTGATCATTTAGAAAGTAAAAATATTATTATTGATAATAAAAATATTGCTTTGAATATCATATTCTATATATAGTTTTGATAAAAGTATAAGGACTATCTTTTTGAAATATGCCTTTGAATTTGAATTGAAAATAAGAGATATAATAGGTAATAATATACTTGCTAAGAGTTAAGTCTATGAAAATTACCTTAATAAAGAAAAAATTTAACAAATGACTTTTTGTAATGAGAAAATGGATGATACTTATTTAAAATCTAAACTAACAATTGCATAAAGACTATAGTTGTGGTAGAGTATGTAATTACTTAGAGGTGATTTCAATGTTAATATATAGAGTAATGGAAGATGGGCTACTAAATAACGAAAGCCTTCCCTACAAAATGAAAGCTTCTATCAGTTCTGAAGATACTAGCTTTCAAAATTCAAAAGGATTAACTACTTTTGATTATCATTATTTATATAAATATAGAAAGCACTTTTTCGTTTTTGCCGAAGATGCTAAAAACTATTTAGAAACAAGGTATCGGTATCATAAAGATTGGTACTCTATTGGAGAATTTGAAATTTCTGATGAGATTGCAATTGAACATAGCGGTTTGGGTGTTGATTATAAAAAAAGAAATTTCCCCTTATTAGAAATTGCTATTCCATATGGTAATGATCCAAGCGGAATCAAAAGAATGGAAAAGTTAAATGATATCTTAACTACAGAAGAAAAAGAAGAATTTACAAGGGAATTCTATCAAGGTAATCAAGAGGTAGCAGAAGTATTTTTTGCTGCATATTATAGAATTCGCGATTTAGATTATACAGGTAATCTATTTAAATATAATGATCCAAAAATAGAAGAAAAGTACAGAGGTTGTTATGAACGATATCAGGAATTATGGCCTGAATTTGTCACGGCATACAGTGCTAGATTAGAGGATCATAATCAAAGAATCTATACTGTGTCAGAACCAGATTTAGCAAAAAGAGAAAAAATACTTAAAAAGTGTAATTTAATCAAATAAGATAATAGAACAGAAAATAAAAAAGACTTCTGATATCATTTACAGAATTCCTGTATGCATTTTCAGTAGTCTTATTGTTTTCATTAAATGTGATACTTCTTTGTTTAATTTTCTTTCTTTTTTGTATAATCAATTGTTAGACTATCAACGATTTCAAATCGATGGGTTTGCTTTAATTTGTTGTCTTTTTTATTTTTATCAATTTTATCAAAAAACATACTAGCAGGTCTTGTCCATATATTGGAATCGGTACGATTATATAATGTTTTATAGATAATCATATATTCTTTTGTTTCTGAATTCAAACAGATATCTTCAATATAATAGAAATTTCCTTTATAATGTCTCACTACTTTTCCAATTAAATCGGCATATATTTTAGAACCATAGGTTCCATCTTCTTGGTAGTATACAGGAGTTTTTTCATTATAATAGAGTAAGTCATCACTAATTTCTGAATCAAGATATTCAAAGACGACTTGTGCTAAACGCATGTTAGGAAGTAAAAGATAAGTATTAGGAGAATGGTTCGTAAGAGTAATATTTAAATTGCCTTTATAGCCAGGATTTAAATGTTGAAAAGCTAAAGTTAATCCTAATCGATTAAAAGAAGTTCTTCCCCTAATATGAGCACAAATATTATTTGGTATCTGAAATTTATCGATAATAGGAATTAAAATCGTTTCTTGTGGTTTTAATTCATATCCGTCTTTTATATTTACTTTGGTATATAAATCTTCCAATTCTTCCATATCCGTAAAAGAAATCAATTTCTTTTTTTCTTTGAATTTTAAGATATAGTCAGCACCTGTAATATCATAAGAAGCTCCACGTATATTTTCTTTAATTACATTTTCAATTAATAATTTTTTATTTGTAAGCGCTTCTATTTTATTACCATTTACTACCATAGATTATTACCATCCTTTTCTTTATCTTATCATAGTGAATAGGAGTTAGTAAATGAAAAACTTGAAAAAAGTAGATTTGTAGAAAAATCAGCCATCCATAGAAAAACAAAATAATTTTTCTTTGGTAGATTTCTAATAACATGATATACTATTAATAGGTGATAAAATATGAAATACGTTTGTGTTGGACATGCAACCTATGATACTACATTACCCGTAAATGGATATCCAAAAGAGAATATAAAATATCGAATCCAAGAGAAAAAAGAATGTGGAGGAGGACCTGCCTCTAATTCTGCTTATTTACTTGCCAAATGGGGATGTGATACTTCTTTTGTTGGTGTCATTGGAAATGATTATTATGGCCAATGTATTGTAAGAGAGTTAAATCATATGGGAGTAAATACGGAATATTTGGAAAAAAACTCGGAAATTGAAACCGATAGTAGCTATATCATTTGTAACATGGAAAATGGAAGTAGAACCATATTAACTTCTAAGAGTGCGAAAATAGCAAAGCTTTCGAATCCTGTAGAGATTAAAAACGCAGATTATCTATTAGTAGATGGAGAACATTATGAAACTGCAAAAGAAGTATTAGAAAATAATAAGAATGCGATTAGTGTAATCGATGCAGGAAGATGTAATGAAGAAGTAATCGCCTTGGGGAAAATGGCTACTTATTTCATTTGTTCCAAAGACTTTGCAGAAGAATTTACCAAAATAAAACTAGATTCTTCTAATATTAATACCTTGATAAGGGCCTATGAAATCTTAAAAGCTACCTTTCCTGGAGTTGTTATTATTACACTAGAAGCAGAAGGTAGTTTTACGAAAACGGATACTTATAAAATGATTCCTAGTATTAAGGTAAAGGCAATTGACTCCACTGGTGCAGGAGATATCTTTCATGCAGCTTTCTTATATTTTATCTCTCGCAACCATCCTTTGGAAAAAGCAATTCAGATGGCATCGATTACTTCTGCTATTTCGGTTACTAGGGTAGGGAGTAGATATGCCATCCCAGAACTGGAAGAAGTCTTAGAAAGAGTTAACGAGGATGATGTTATATAACAATATGCGTAGTCTAGATCTTCATGGAATTGATCGAGATTATGCCAAAATATTAGTAAAAGATTTTATTAGAGATTGTAAAATTATGAAAGAAGAATATATTTTAATTATTCATGGTATTGGAAAAGGTATTGTAAAAAAAGCAGTTTACGAGGAATTAAAAAAGAATCCCTTGGTAAAAGAATATAAACAAGATAATTTCAATCCAGGATGTACGATAGTACGAATTAGAATTAATTAGGAGTGTTTATGAATAGTGCAAGAAAAAAGTTAGAAAAAACCTCAGTGGATTCACGTATAACATATTTATATATAGGAATTCTTTTTTTCTTTGTGGTATTATCTATTTTTGTTAGTATTCATCATGAACCTTGGGCAGATGAGGCAAATCCTTGGCTAATGGCAAAAGGAGCTTCTGTATCCGAACTTTTTACTACCTATCTCCACTCGGAAGGGCATCCTGCTCTTTGGTACTTAGTATTAAAAGTATTTCAATGGTTTGGTCTAAAATACAACTATTTTTTTATTATTCCCATTATCTTTTCTACATTAGGGGTAGCTATTTTCTTATTTCAATCTAACTTTAAAATGTATTTGAAAATATTATTTCCATTCACTTATTTCATATTCTACCAATATACGATTGTCGCTAGGGGATATTGTCTCATTCTTTTGCTTCTTTCTTTGCTTGCTTGGATTTATCCAAAAAGAAAGGAGAAGTGTCTTACCTTTTCTATTTTATTAATTCTCTTACTAAGTCTTGAATCCTATACTTATCTATTAAGTGGTTCTCTTTTTCTTCTATATCTATATGATTACTACCAGTTAAAAAAAGAGGGGAAGAAGAACAAAAAATATCGGAACTGTTTAATTCTATTATTCTTTTCCTTTTTACTAACTGCTATTTATGTATTCCCATCTTCTACTTATTCTTTGCCTCATCAAGGTTCCTTATATTCTTTATCGGATTCTTTCTTTACGAGTTTTCATAGTAATAGAGTGATTAAATATTTTTCTACCATCTTTTTACTTTTTCTTTTCTATTTTATCTATCAAAAACAAGGAACCAAAAGACAAAAAATAGAAGTTCTCTTCTTCCTACTACCAATTATTGCTTTTTTTCTCTTGAAATATCACAATTTATGGCATTTAGGGATTATTTTAGAGGTTTTTCTATTTTGTCTTTGGATTCATCATTTTGAAAATAGTAAGGTTCTCAATATAGTACTGCTAGTTACCTTTCTTATTCAAATTTCTTGGAGTATTTCATCGACCCATTATGATATCAAAAATAATTACAGTAGTGGAAAAGAGGTTGCTAACTTTATCAAACGATATGACTACCAAAATATGGATATCTATGGAATGAGTTATTATGATGTAGTGGTCAATCCTTATTTTTCTAAAAATATTTATAAAAACTGGGAGCCCAAATATTCTTTCTTCTATCTAGATTATAAAAACAGGTTCTATCATCAAAAAATTGATGAAAATTTCATCAAAAAAGAAAAACCAGATATGATTGTAAATTCTACTATTACAAAACTTCTTGATTCCAATCAATTTGAAAGCAATGATTATCATAAATATGTTTTTAAAGGATTCACCTATATCGAAAATCAAAAATATGAAAATCAGGAAATCGTTGTATATGTACGAAAGGAAAAAGATATAAAGAAGAGTTGGAATCCACCTAAAAAGTAAGAACAGAATTTTTCTTACTTTTTCTTTTCTAATAAATTCTCACTAATGATATACCTAGGTCTTCTTTTTGTTTCTTGGTATATTTTTCCTATATACTCGCCAATCATACCTATAGATGCCATTTGAATACCTGCGATTAACCAGATGGAACAAACGATAAATGTCCAACCTGTTACCGTATTACCGGTTAATTTTCTAATAAAAGAATAAAAGATAATTCCAATACTAATGATAAAAATCAAGATGCCTAGCACTAATATCATGCGAATAGGTTGAATACTAAAAGACGTAATACCATTCCATGCAAAGTTTATCATCTTTCGTAATGGGTATTTACTAACACCTGCTTTTCTTTCTTTTCGCTCATAATAAACAATATCTTGATGGTAACCAATAAGAGGGAAGATGCCTCTTAAAAATAAGTTTACTTCCTGAAAATTAGATAATTCATCTAAAACTTTTTTACTCGCCAATCTAAAGTCGGCATGGTTCACGATGATATCTGCCCCCATAAATTTCATTAGCCGGTAAAAAAGATGAGCGGTTCCTTTTTTGAATAGGGTATCTTTTTTTCTTTTGGAACGTACGCCATAAACAATATCGCAACCTTGGTAGTATTTTATAAGCATAGCATCTATAGCATCGATATCATCTTGTAAATCGGCATCCATACTAATTACTACATCGGCATATTTTAAAGAAGTCATTAACCCACTTAATAAAGCATTTTGATGTCCCATATTTCTAGAAAGAGAAATCCCTGTAAAATATTTTTCTTTTTTATGAATCGATTTTATTATCTCCCAAGTATTATCTTTTGAACCATCATTTACATACATAACCTTACTTTTTCTACTAATAAGATTCTTTTTTATTAAACTATCTAACTTTTTCTTTAACGCTTCTGTTGTCTCTGTGATTACTTCTTCTTCATTATAACAAGGAACCACAATATAGAGGATTGACTTCTTTCTCATTTTGATTCTTCTTTCTTTTTGGATACGTTTTCTTTTATTGTATCATAAATTGTTCCTTTTCTATTAAAGATTTGATAAGAATCCATCAAAATCTATTTTTAATTTGTGTAGACACTTTCTTAACGCTATGATAAGATAAGAAACATGACGAGGTGATGTCTAATGAGAAAATGTATTATTCTTTTCTTTCATCATTTAAAATTTGGCTTACTTTAAAATGATTTAGAAGAAAGAAAAGTTAGGAGGAGAACAAAGCAAATACAATTATAAAAAAATTAAGAATTTATCATAAGATATTTTTAGAAAATGATAAGAATGGAGTGAAGATAAACGATTGCAACTATCTTTTAAAAAGAGGGGAAATTCCTATTTTAATATCGGCCCCTCATGCTGTAAGACAAGTAAGAGAAGAAAAAATAAAAGCTAGTGATTATTTAACAGGACCACTTGCTATGACTATTGCAAATAAATGTCATTGTTCCTATCTTGTTCGATGTTATAATGAGTTAGATGATCCTAATTATCCAAGCGGAAAGACACTACCATCTATTCATTCTTCGTACTTAAGAGCATTAATAGACTTTATTCATAAGAATCCACAATATCTTATTATTGATTTACATGGTTGTAGAAATAGTAGAAAGTATGACTGTAGTATCTGGTCTGATGATACGAAGTTATGTGATAATCAAATTCTTACTATTTTTGAAAATCATTTAGAGAAAAATTCTTTTTCAGTAGATAGAGGGAGGGAATTCTTAGGTGGACAAGTAACAAGACAATGCGGATTGCTGACCAATGCTTTTCAGTTAGAAGTAAAAAGACGAATCCGAAGTCTTAACGAAGAGGATATTCCGTTACTAGAGGCATTCCTTCATTCTATGGAGCAAGCGATTATGGAAACAAACCACTATTATGAAACTTATCAAAAAAAGAAAAAATAACCTAAAAAAAGAAGCATATTCCATTATTTATGAGAGTATGTTTTTTTATCTAACGATTTTATTTGACTTTTCTCTTTTTTTATGTTATTATATATGGCAACTTAAGGGGGGAGTCTAATGAAAGATAAGAATCAATATACTTATGATGAATATGATGATGACTATTATTACGATGAAGAAGAATTAGATGTCGATGAAATAGACGAAGAAGAGTATGCAAATTATCAAGAAGAAGACTACGAAGATTATGATGATTACGATGATACTTATGATGAATATGATGACAATCAAAAGTTTGATATTAAAAATCTTCTAAATCGAAATAAATTACTTACTATTTTCTTAGTTTTGATTGCCATTACTTTACTTGTCTTCACTGGAAACCGTATTTTATCAAATACTCATAAAAAAGAAGAGAAAGATAACATCGTAGTAAAGAATAAAGAAGTCGAAAGTAATATGACAAAAGATATTGAGAGTATCAAAGAAAAAGTGTTAACCTATTATAATAGTGATAATGTTCCAAAAGAGATTGATGATGAGATTTCTTTAACATTAAAAGATTTAAAAGAAAAAAATATTATTGATAAACTTTCTATTGATAATTATGATTTAGAAAAATCTTATGTTAAAATTACAAAAGAAGAAGATAGTTATAAACTAGATATTTATCTAAATAATAATAAATTATCAAAATCAAAAACCTATGAAGTGAATCATTATGATTATTGTACCAATACTTTCTTATGTATTAGAAATGATAAATTAAAAGATAGTGTAAAGCCTTCTGATGAAAATCAAGTAAAAGAGAAAAAAGAAGAACAAAAGGAAGAAAACACCAGCAAAGAAGAGAAAAAACAAGATACTAAGACTTATGTATATAAATATGTCAAAAGTAGTGCTGGAAAGCTATCGAATTGGTCTTTATGGACGAATTATCAAAGAACAGATTGTAATACTACAAGTACTACTTGTGCAGATAATGATACCAATTGTTTAAAAGAGGTAAAATTGTTTCAAAGAAAAGAGAGAATTGGTAGTTATCCTAAAGTATATCGGGCAGCAAAAAGCACATTAGTAGCAGGAGCTACAGAGACTAAAAAAGCTTGTAGTACAACAGATTATGTTAAAATTAATGGCAATTATTATCAAGTTCCATTAAATAGCAATTATCAAAGTATGGTAGGAATTACTGCAAATACAAAATCTACTCGAGGTAACTGGGTTTATAATGGTAGAAGAATTTATCGAACACCACCAGCAGATAGTATCAATACAAAATACATTTATGTAGGATTTGATGATTCGAATTGTGGAGATACTTGTAGTAATTTACCAAATTATATTTATGATGTCTATACTTTCAATAAAAGTATGTCAAGAGTTAGTAGTACAACAACAGGTTGCAAGAGTACCGTAAATAAACAAATACCAAGTTATACCATTTCTACAACTACCGTTTCAGTTACAAGAGATGAAGGAATTTATGGTACGGTATGTTATGCGAGTACAAGAACAAGAAAGATAGAGACTTCATCCAACAGTGATGTAAAATGGAGTAGCTACAATAATAAAGAATTATTAAATAATGGATATCAATATACTGGAGAAAAAAAAGAAAAATAAGGAGTGAGAAAGAATGAAAGAAATAGATAGATTAATTTGGAATGTATTAGCTAATGAGAATCAGGCAGATTTACATGTATACTTTAAAGATGGCGGTAAGTTTGATTGTCATTTTCCAGAAGATAAAAAGATGACTCAAGATATTATGAAAGAAGCATTTTCACAAAAGAATGTGAAAGATGTAAACGAATTACAAAAACTTAATATTTTAATTCGAACAACACCTGACAATTTTGAAGAAACAGAAAAAGAGGTTTTAGAAGAAATAGAATATAAAAAGTTGGAAGAAGCTTCTAGAAGTGAAGATACGAATGATACTTTCGATGATGAGGAAGAGATTAGTTTCTTTGATATTAATGATACGAATGACACTATCGATGATGAGGAAGAAGTAGAAAATACTAGTATCATCCCTAATGATGGTTCTGTAGTTGAAGAAGAAACTGGTCTCTCTGTCATAGAAGATATGGATGACTATGATGGAGAAGAGGAATTCGATGTACAGGCAGAATTAAATAAACTTTTAGAAAAATTAAGCTTAAACTTGCCAAAAATAAATTTTGCAGTGGTAACCTTAGATAAATTCTATGCTTTTTCAGAAGATAATACGATACTGGAATATAATCGCCTAAATGATGATGAGAATTTTACATCAATGGTTATCCTATACCAATTAGCGAAACAACATGGAATCATAGTAGATGACATAGATTTTTTCATTAATGGCGATATTAATAAAGCACTGAAAGAATTAGAAGCAAAAAATATCTTATCTAGTTATACAGATTATGAATTTGCTGAATTATATCCATATATGGACAATGCCAATCGAAAAATGAACGAAGCAATTCAAATGCAAGGTAATAACTCAAGTGGATCCGATTCAGATATTGATGAAGGTACAAAAGACCCATGGAAGGCTCTTCTTGATACTTTTGACCGAAATATCACAGAAGGCAAAAAGTTCTATACAGAAGCAGAAATGAAGGCAATCAATGCCTGTAGAGTAGCTTATATAAAAGCAATGAAAAAGTATCAACATGCACTTGATAAAGCACAGAAGAAGTATAGAAAAAAAATAGATAATGCAAAAAATGAGAAAGCAATTCAAAGAGCAGCTACTGATAGCGATATAGCACACCATAACGCAGAATATGATTATCAAAGAGCCTATGAAAAAGCAAAAAATAAACTTGATAGAAGGTTATCGAAAGCAAAAAGAAAACAGACAAAATGGAATGAAAAGGCACTAGAAAAACAAATATTGGCTAGTATGTCAAGAAAAGAAAAACGTCAATATAAATGGGGAAAAAGAAAAGATGTCGCTAAAAATATCTTAGGAAAAATGCCTATTGTTAGAAAAATAGTTCAAAAGGATAATTCAAACAAAAAGAAAAAAGGTGGTATCTTACGTAGAGCAACTAAGTTCCTGTTAATTAGTATTACTACGATGGTAATTGGTTTTGTTGGATTATTTTCAAAAGATATCGGTAATTCATTTAAAGGTTTATTTAACCAAAATAAAAACACTTTAGAAAATCAAATTAATCATTTAGATGATAACAAGAACAAGAATCATACTAAGAATAAAAATCATACTAAAAAATATAAAAATATAAAAGATGCATTAGTTCATGCAAATATCAATGATTCTAAAAAACATGCCTTTAGTGGAGTATCTGGATTCTTAAGAAATTATAATACTGCTATTGCCAAAGAAAACTCAAAAGGAAAAACAAAATTAGCTCATACATGGAATGAAGTGTTTGCTTTCTATCTTGGTGTTAATAATATTAGTCAAGAAAAGATTAATCATATCTTAGATTCTTATAATTTTAAGGCAGATCAATTTCTTCAAGCTTTCAAAAAAGGAATTCAACAAGATGTTCAAGCATATATTGTTAGCAAAACAGAGATCAATAAAGACCGTTTAATAGAAGGAAGTAAAGGACAAATGTTCCTTACAAACTACGAAAAACAGTTAACAAAACTAAAATCTTTAAAAGATAACAGTGATATTACTAGAGAATATGTTGCTAATCAATTCTATGGAATGGTTAGAAAAGATTATTTATCAAAAAATTCAGAAATGAAAGCCTATAAAGCAGCTACACTTCCAATTATTAAAGCAATGAATATCTTAACGAAAGACCTTCATTTTGAAAACAAATTAAGTCTTGATGAGAGAAAAGAAATTAATCGTAAAGTCTATGAAGATGTAGAAAAACGTTTTCAATCTTATGAGAATAAATTAGCAGCTCATATTGCGGTAAATGGTGTTACTACCGATGATGAACTTTCTTATAAAGAATTAAAAGATTTAGTAATTAATGAATTGAAGACAAAAAATAGTTATAATGTGATTGCTAAAAAACGTGATATTTCAAATCAAAAGAATTACAAAGTAGCAATTAAAAAAATTAAACAAACCGTAGTAGAAGATAATACAAATAAATCATCAGAAAATAAGCAACCAAAATATAAAGTTACGGTTAAGCGTAAAAACAGTCAGAAAGATAGAAAAAGTAAAAAATTGTATACGGAACAAGCTATATATCAACAAGAAGTTGGACCAATTGAAGGAGAATTTGTTGATGTGGAGCAAAATAATAGTATGAACAACAATACATTTAGAGATGATAACCAATTAATTCGTGATAATATTCACTTTAATGATACAATAATAGATTCTGATGATAATACAATACAAGATGGAACGATAATTGATGATTCTTTCAAAGATGACAATGGTAATCTAGATAGTACCGTAAAAGATGTTACGACAGATTCAACAGGAGCTGTTAATGGAGATGCTGCACTTCCAGATCCAAATGGTAGCGAACAAACAATGAATGGAAATCAAAGTAACAATGAGGTAGTTGCTGACCAAATCATTGAAGATATGGCTAATAGCCAAGCATCCTCATCAGATTCCATAAAAGTATTTTATAAGAAGTAAAATTGACAATTTCATGAATTTATGATATAATATGTATGTTTTACTTGGGGGATTATATAGTATTTTAAGGGGGTTGAATACATGACGATTAATTCTTATATATTTGAATATTTAGATGAAAATGATTTTAGAAAAAAAGAAAGATCTGTTAGAAAATATAATATGCTAGCTTATAAGAAATTAACATTCCATTATTATCCAGAACTTAGAAAGGGAAACTTTCTTGGAGAAGAAGTAGCAAAAGATGAGAAAAAACACACGGTATCTTATGAATTAAAACTTCCAACGGATGAAATGTTTACAAAAGTACATGGAGAAATTAGACTACATTATACTGTTTATTTAGATAAAAAAGTAATACTACTTACTAATATTACTCCAGAAGGAATTCTAAATGAAGGTCATCGTGCGGAGCTTTCTACTTATAAAGGAGTTATGGTATCTAAAACCAATCCTGAAAAAGATATGTTTAAAATCAATCTACTAAATATGTTAGATAAATAAAAGTGAAAAAGCCTTTAAAAAAGATAATATCTTAATAAGGGCTTTTTTTATACTATTGGGATTACAGATTTACAAGAAATTCAATCAGTGCTATAATAACAGTAGAAAATGTGAGAGGAGAATTGATATGAGTGGACATTCAAAATGGGCAACCATCCATCGAAAAAAAGGATTAATTGATGCTGCTAGAGGCAAAGTATTCCAAAAATTAGCAAAAGAAATTTTTGTAGCTGCAAAATCGGGTACACCAGACATTGAGCAAAATGCATCTTTACGTATGGTAGTAGAAAAAGCAAAAGCCGCCAATATGCCAAAAGACAATATCCAAAAAGCAATCGATAAAGCAAAAGGAGCAGGGGATGCAGAACATTATGATCAGATAAGATATGAAGGATATGGACCTTGTGGAGTAGCCGTTATGGTGGATTGTCTTACCGATAATAAAAATAGAACGGCTTCTTTTGTCAGAAGTACCTTTACGAAAAAAGGTGGTAATTTAGGTACCGACGGTTCGGTTAGTTATATGTTTGAAAGAAAGGGTTCTATTGTCATTCCAAACACTTATCCAGAAGATGATATCATGTTAGTTAGTTTAGATAAGGGAGCATTAGATGTCGTAAACGATGGAGAAAATTATATGATTACGACAGATCCAGCTGATATGTTAAAGGTAAAAGATGCGCTTTCCGAAATAGGAGTAGATACCTTTTTAGAAAGTGAAGTCACCTATCTTCCTAATATGGAAGTAGAGGTAGATGAAGAACATAAAGAAAAAGTATTACAATTAATAGAACAACTAGAGGATATTGATGATGTTCAAAGTGTTTATTTTAACATGAAAGATTAAAATATCTATTGAAGATATTTTTTTAATTTGGTATACTTAAGATACTAAATAGGAGAGATTAAGATGGGAAGACAAAGAAAAACTCTTAGAAATAAGAGAAAAATAAAGATTGACCATACGAGAGACCACTATATGGATAAAGAAGAAGTCAACAAGCGATTTTCAAAGGCCATTACAAGGCAAACAAAAGTGACTATGGTTTCTATTTTTTTCGTTACGATTGTTATGATTTCTAGTGCTTATGCTGTTTTTTCATCCGTACAGAAATCACAAGATTATAATACCTTGTCTGTAGGAGTATTAAAAGTGGATTTTGATAAAAATGAATCCAATCTTAGTAATGTGATTAACCTAAATGGAGCTTATCCTGTTACAGATCAAGAAGGGCAAAATACCACTCCATATCGATTTAGTATTACGAATTCAGGTACAATTGATGCTAATTATAAAATTAGAATTATTGATGACAATGATATGATTGAAGAAGATGGATGTAGCAATAATCTATTAAATAAGGGATATGTAAAAGTAAGTATTAATAGTGGAGAGCCTTTTTTGTTAACGCAAGTAGAACTAAATGATTACACGATTAAAGAAGGAGTTCTAGCATCCGGACAAAAAGAACAACTAGATATTAGAATTTGGATTGATGAAAATGCTGGAAACGATTCCTTAGGAAAACATTATCATAGTAAAATTGTAGTAGAGTCCGAAAGTAAAAGTGCCAATAAATATATTAAGGCAGCCTATAAATATAGTGAATCTTGTCCAACAGGAGAGGAGGCATCTTGTGTTAGTTCCACTTGTTATCAAAGTAATAATATGGGATCTTGTCCACCAGGAACGATTATTAAGTATGCTGTAAATAATAGTGAAGAGAAATTCTTTTATGTTTTACATGATGACGGAAGTAGACTAACCTTACAACAAAGAGAAAATACCGTTTACAATACGCCATGGTATTCCGTTTCTGTCGAAAACAATCATGGCCCTGCGATTATCTTATCTGCCTTAGAATCGGTTACAGCAGAGTGGAATAATGTAAAAACGCAAGCCTTTACTATGGGAACTACTAATTTTAACCAAACAAATGGTAATACGGGATGTAATAGTGCAGGATGTAGTGGAAATTCCTATACGTTAGAAAAAAAGGAAACGAAAGCTAGAATGATTACTTTTCAAGAAGGGATTAGTTTAGGATGTAATGTAGGAGTAGTTCTTACTTGTCCAAAATGGTTACATCATTATCTTAACGGTTCTACCAGTTATGGTGCAATGGTAGAAGATGCAACAGGAGGAGCCAATTTAGGTTACTGGACGATGTCAGCAGATAATTCTACCGCCTCACCTAATACGAATGCTTGGAGTATTGTAAGTAATGGTAGCCTTACTTCTAATTTAGTAAATCATAATCAATTAGGAGCACGTGCTGTAATCGTAATCAATAAATAAAAGAAACTATTATTAGATAGCTTCTTTTTTTAACTTTTCTAGTTTTTCATAAATTTGTTTTAGTTGTTTTTCGTAACCAATATCCTTTGGTTTATAATATTTTTTCTTTTTTAAGTTATCCGGTAGATATTGCTGTACAACAAAGGAACCTTCATAATCATGTGGATACTTATAGTCTTGATTCGAGGAATCATTTCGTAAATGCTTTGGAAGAGTGCCCCCATTTCCGCTTTCTACATCTTCTAAGGCAAAATCAAGAGCAACATGAGCCGTATTACTTTTCGGAGATAAGGCCATTTCTGCGACAATCGTTCCAAGAGGAATTCTAGCTTCGGGAAGTCCCACTCTTTCTGCAGCATGAATCGCTGCGTCTAATCTAGGGCCGATGGCAGGATTTGCTAGACCAATATCTTCATAGGCAATCACACTAAGTCTACGATAGATAGAATCCAAATCCCCTTCTAATAGTAAGCGAGATAAATAGTGAAGAGAAGCATCAATATCACTACCTCGAATAGACTTTTGAAGGCCAGATAAGACATCATAATGTCCGTTTCCATTTTTATCAGAAAAAAATACTGGTTTACTATTTATTTTCTTTACCGTATCCATCGTTATTTCTTTCTGATTTGTAGAATAAAAGGATATCTCTAATAAATTATAAGCATATCTTAAATCATTTCCAGATAATTTTGCAATCAATTCCATTGTCTTTTGATTTATTTTAATGCCCTCTAGCTCCTTATATTTTGTAGCTTTCTTTAGTGCTTTTATGATGTCACTTTCTTCTAAAGGTTCTAATTCAAATAACTGACATCTACTTCTAATCGCAGGATTAATGGAATGATAAGGGTTCGATGTTGTCATACCAATTAAAGTAATCAAACCGCTTTCTAATCTAGGAAGTAAAATATCTTGTTTATCCTTATTCATTCTATGGATTTCATCCATGATTAAGACAATACCCCCATACATTTTTGCTTCTTCAATTACAATTTCTAAATCTTTCTTATTGTTAATCGTAGCATTTAAAAATCGATATTTGCAACCCAAATCATTTACCAGTGCCGTTGCAATAGAGGTCTTCCCAATACCAGGTTTTCCATATAATATCATCGAAAATATCTTTTTATTTTTTACCAAATTAGAAAGTATTTTATCTTTTCCTATCAAATGTTCTTGACCAATTACTTCTTTTAATGACTTTGGTGCAAGTTTTAATGCTAAAGGTTTATTATCCATTTCTACCACCTCATTATATTATATCAAACTATTGTACTTTTGGGAAAGAAAAGAAAAAAGAGGATAAGTTATCTATTTTAGGATTCCTTTTTTGAAAAAAAGAGAGAGATAGTCTATAATAGAGATAGGTGATAGAAATGAAGATAGAAGTGGCAATAGAAGATTTTATCAATTATTGTGTCTTTGAAAAAGGATTATCTGATAAAACAAAAGAATCTTATAACTATGATTTAAGGATGTATTCTATGTTTTTGCAAAAGAGAAAAAAGGAAAAAGTAGAGGAATTAACAGAAGAAGATATTACAGAATTTTTGAAATATCGTAACAAAATTCAAGAGACAACCTCTACGATTGCTCATAATTTAACGGTTATTAAAAACTTTCATGCTTATTTATTAAAAATGGGTGTAGTAACTCGCGATATTTCTATTAATATTTCTAGACCAAAACTAAAAAAAAGCATTCCAAGAGCTCTTAGTATGGAAGATATTGATAAATTATTAGATATTCAACTTGACACCGTATTTGACTATCGTAACAAAGCTATGATAGAATTGATGTATGGAGCAGGACTTAGAGTATCAGAACTGATAAGTCTTGATTTACATAGTATCGATTTTGTAAACTGTATTGTAAGAATATCAGGTAAGGGAAGAAAAGAGAGAATGGTACCAATAGGAGAGTATTCTATTTACTATTTAAAACTTTATCTAGAAAAAAGAGAGAGTATGTTAAAGAAAGAAGCTTGTAATGCTTTATTTTTAAATAATCATGGTAAGAGAATGACCCGACAAGGCTTCTTCAAAAACTTGAAACAAATACTAAAAAAACAAGGATTAAAAGAAGATATTCATCCACATACCTTAAGACATTCTTTTGCTACTCATCTTTTATCAAGAGGAGCCGATTTACGTAGTATTCAGGAATTACTAGGGCATTCGGATATTTCCACTACCAAAATCTATACTCATGTTAGTGATGAAAAAGTAATAGAAGATTATAAAAAATATCACCCTAGAGAGCACAAGAATTAGGAGGACTATATGAAGTTTAAGAGAGTATTTTTAATGGTTTTAGATTCCGTTGGAGTAGGGGAAGCACAAGATGCTTCGAAGTATGGCGATAATGGAGCCAATACCCTTGGGCATATTAAGGAAAAATGTAACCTTTTTATTCCAAATTTAAAGAAGATTGGTTTCTTAGATACTTTAAATATGAATGAGAATAAAGAAGTGGAGGCTTATTACACCATTGCTCGACCAAACAATGCAGGAAAGGATACGTTAAATGGTCATTATGAAATGATGGGTATCACCAATCATATTGAATTTAAGACCTTTAATAATGGATTCCCTACGGAGTTATTAGATGGTATCGAAGAAATTACAGGTAGGAGAGTCATTGGGAATAAATGCTGCAATAATGACTCCATTATCAAAGAATTAGGAGATCGACAAGTAAACTATGGTTCCCTTATTGTTTACACCTCCGCCGATTCTGATTTACAAGTAGCAGCACATGAAGATGTGATTCCTATATCTAAATTATATGAATACTGTGAAAAAATTAGAGCCATTACCCTTCGAGAAGATTGGAGAGTAGGGAGAGTAATCGCCAGGCCATTTGTAGGAAATAGTATTCGTTATCAATTTTCGAATAGTGCAAGAAAAGATTATGCCGTAAAGCCACCTAAAAAGACCATTTTAGATAGTTTATCAGAAAATGATTATAATGTAATAGCCATTGGTAAAATTAATGATATCTTTGATGGAGCAGGAATCAATAAAAATATTAAAGCAAGTAATAATATGGAAGCTATTAACAAATTAACAGACATTATGGATAAAAGCTTTACTGGTTTATGTATGGTTAACCTAGCGGATTTTGATAGTTTATATGGTCATACAAGAGATAGTGAAGGGTATGCAAGGGCTATTGAAGAATTAGATGTAGAAATACCTATGATTATTAATAAACTAGAATTAGATGATTTATTAATTATCACAGCAGATCATGGTAATGATCCCACTTTCCAAGGATGTGATCACACCAGAGAGAATGTTCCCGTTATTTTCTATAGTAGAGATTTTAAGGAACCAAAAAGATTACCTATTTTAAATACGTTAGCGGATATTGGTGCAACAATAGCAGATAACTTCTCTATTGAACAAAATGAAATAGGGAAGAGTGTACTAGACGATTTAAAATAAAAAGAGTAGTATCATATCTACTCTTTTATTCATTTTCTTCATCTATCGTTTCAAAACTATCGCAAATGGTATCTCCATTACATTGACAATCATCATTATCACATGTACAAGATACTTTAATTTCATCTAATTCACATTCTTTTTTCTCTGTATTTTGATGTTTACAGCTTTCTACATCACATTTGATGCTACTATTACATTTTTTCATTGTTTCCCTCCTCTTTTGTATTATGTACGATTCTTCCCCTATTATTCCCCTATTTCCCATTTTTATAAGAAGAGGAGAGTGCTCTAAAATAAATTTAGATGGAGAATTGTCCATCCAGATAATTAAAAGACGCTTAAAATGCATTCTAGTATGTGTAGTTATATATATATGTGTAATATATTATAAAGATATAAGATAAATCAATTGATTGGATAATTTTATGTAACATTTATAATAGATATAACTATTTTTTTATAATTTAAATAAAAAGTAAATATCGTTAGTAATAAAGAGATAAAAGTATTATATATTCTTCCTATACAGGATAAGTATATTTAATCGTTTTATACAAAATAGAAATAAAAAAGATATTAAGAAGTTAACATAATATCAATTATAGGAAGTAATACAAATCTATTACTTACTACTAAATATATAGTTTTATTAGACTGAACTGCTTTACATAAAACATTATCTTATTTTTAGACTCTTTACCTTTTGCTTAGTAAGTGGTGCTATACTATTATACAAGCTATCTATTTTATATAATATAGGTTTTGTATCCTTATGAAAACTTTTAATTTCATCTAGATTATCAATTACCTGACGTGCTATTTTATTTTGCCTTATATTAATTGTTTTCCCATCCAATATTCTTTTATTCGCCTTACTTATATCATCTATTAACAAGGACATAAAGCGTAATTTAGAAAGTTCTCTGTTATAAGCATTGATAGAGGAAATATCTTGGTATCTTAAAGAATCTTCATGGGCATATTTTTTTCTTACTTTTTGATTTTCTACTATTTCTTTTGAAAAAGTATCTAAGTTTGTAGAATAAGGAATATGTAAATTCCTATTTTGAATGACTGGTGAATATAGCAAAACGCCATCTTTTTCCTCAACATTAAAAAAATTTCTGGTAGTAGAGCAATATCCATATATCCCCTTTTCATCAAAGATAATATTAATAGCATGATTTGGTGCATTAAATATTCTCTTTTTATACTCATCCCATAAGTTTTCTTCAAAATCCGGCAACGTTATCAAATCTAGAAGAGCTGCTACATCATTTCCTAAATTCTGTTGTAAATTTGTAAGCTGAAAACTAGTATGTCTGCACACTCCCCTACCACTTGCTATTCTAGCACCCAACGTATCTAGAATTTCGTTTTCTTGATATCGATATCTTAATCCTTCAAAGTCATATCGATATGAACTAGAATAAGATAATACACCCAAATCTAATAAATATTGATAGAGCATAGTAATATCCATCGAATCAGTTAATCCTTGAGATTTTACAAACTCTGATAGATTCTGATTGATATAGGATATATAAAGGTTGTTTAATCGCTTATACGTGTCTGTATTTTTTATAACATTATGAATATTCAGTCTATATTCTTGTTCTTCTATTTGTTTAATATCATAAAGATAATCTTTTGCTTGCTTTAGTGGATGTTCTAATAGATGAGGTGCTATACTTCCTATTTGTAATAAGATTTCCTTGCTATTGACCCTATAAAATTCCCTTTTATACTCATTTCTTATTTTTACTAAATCAAGTGTTTGTTTCATCATAAGCTCCTACTTTCTACTTAGTTGATTGTAGTATTATTTCTTCCCCTTTTGTTTCTGTTTATTTCTAATATTTTCTTTGTCATTCGCATATGGTTCTGAATAAGATTTTTGATGGTAATCTTTTAAATTAAAATAAGGATATTCCTCTTTTATCTCCTCCAGGCTATCTACTAATCCACTAGAAATAAGGTTAAGTTTTCCATTTACATATTCTATTTTATATCCCTGGTATTGATAATATACATCTCGTACCATTCCCGTTAATTCTTTGTGATTTTTATCTGTAGTATATTTTATTGTTGGAACATAAGATCCATATCGATATTTTGGTCTATATTTTGTACTAAGGTATTGGTATTCCTGATATCCTTTTTTCTTATCCTTCTTCTCTCTTCTTTTTAATGTCTCTACGTTATCTGAAATCTTAAAGAGACAAAATTTCTCCATATTTTCTATTTCTTCTGTTAGTGGAATCGCTTCCTCTTTCCAATAAATGTTAATGGTATTCTCATTATGAGAAGTTGGTAACTGGCTAAATTCTCCTGAACGATAAGTCTTAAACTTTTCATCTTCTGTTGTATATAAGTGAGCATGTTCTCCTTGCTTATCACAATCGATTTTTTTAACACACCCAGATAAAGTTGTGGAACATAAGATAGTTGCCAATGATAGACTGGCAATTCCTTTCTTTATTTGTAATTTTTTAATCATAAATCATCATCCCTTTATAAATAATATATATAGTATACCATAAGATTATTATATTGTTAATCAACTATAATAATACTTATCTAATAAGAAGAATCATAGTATTATCTTATTTTATTCTCAAGCTTTTTACTTTTTCTTTTGTAAGTGGTGCTATCCCATTATATAAGTTATTTATCTCACTCAATTCGCATTTCGTTTTTTGAAAAAAGTAATTAATTTCTTTTCTGCTATTTACTACTTGATTCATAATTTCAAGACGCTTTTTCAATAGATTTTCTGAATATGGAACCATTGATACCATCTGCTTTTCTCCTTCTAGATTAATATCTAGAAATACTCCGTTAGTAGAATCATAAAAAGATATTCCGTCATCATTATAGAATACATTAATGCAATGTAAAGCATTTTTTTTGATGTTTGATTTTCTTTGAGTCTCAGGTTTTACTATCAAGTTTGTTGCCTGATTTCCTAACTTGTTTTGTAAATCACTTAGTTCAAAAGAGGTATGTCTACATACTGCCTTACCACTAGCTACTCGTGCGCCAAGTAGTTCTTCGCATTCATTTTCACGATACAAATCTGATAACATATCAGAATCATAGGAGTATTCTTTATTATATGATAAGCATCCTAAATCAAGTAATTCTTGATAATATAGATTAACATCTTTGTAATTATGAATTCCTTGTGAAATGAAAAACACAGACAAATGCTCTAGATAAGACTGATAACATTCCTTTAATCTTTTATAAGTATCTGTTTTTCTTATCATTTCACGTTGTTTTAAATTAGCAAAATTCCTGGCACCTAGTTTAATATGTTTTGCATTATATCCTATCATACCAATAGAAGCTAATACCGTCGGAATAGTGCACAATTCTCCCACTAAATTTATATTTCCTATCTGATAGAGACCACCAATAAGTGTAATAGAAGGTGTTCCTATGGCAGATATCACTTCTCTCTTATGATTTTTATAGTATTGCTTTTCTAACTCTTTCCTGTTTTTAATTAAATCAATCCCGTTCATTTTTCCCAATCCCCCTTTTATATAGGTTCCTATTATAGCATCAATCCATCAAAAAAACAAGGATTTCTCCTTGTCTCTATACTTTTCTTGATTGGATTTCTGCAATCTTTTCTAATACTTCTTTGGCATTACTTTCATTAATTTCCGTATATCCTAGTTCTTTTAAAGCTTGTACCTTCGCAGCATTTAATTCTTGCGTTCTACTTAATTTTTCTTCATTTTTTTGCTCAATATCTTGGACAAAACGATTATGGGTTTCGGTAATCTTAGATTTAGAAGCTCCCCCATTGTTATAAAGTGTCATGGCACTAAAGATAATACTTTCGAAAATATATTGATGTTCTTTATTATAAATAAACTCCATAGGGTTCGTAAAGCCTAATGATTTCGACATATAAGCTAAGATATATAATAACTCTTGATTGGTATCCATTGATTGTAAAAATTGATATAAATAACAATAAGTTTGATAAGTTGTCTTACTTTTATCATCGGCTAACTTCTCTTTTAATAGATTAATAATATCGGATAGGATTTCCTGTTCTTTTCGGTTAAATCCCTTTAAATCCGCTAATACTTCTCTAGTGTTAGAAGATAACTTCACCCCCTCATTTAATCTATTTTCTACATCAATAATATATTCTCCTGTAATTTCTAAACCATCAATATCACTTTCACTAGAAATATTTAATAAGCTTAGTAATCTTACAGCCTTTTCTTTTGGCCATTGTTCTAAGGAGTCAAATGCCAAATAGTTATAAAGCATTTGTCTAGAAACTCCTAAATACTTTGCTAATCGAACTTTACTGATTCCTAATTCAGTTAATTTGTTACTTAAATTTTCCATCTTGTTTTACCCTCCTATTATCATTTTATCATCTTTACGTAAATAGTCAAGAAAAAAGTATGTAAATTGCTTTACATACCTTGCTAAAATCTAACTTTTCCCTTATAATGCTTAGTTATAATAAATACCATAATTTTTCATTCTTTTTCTGAACCGTCTTGATGATTCCCCCACCTATACAAATATCTTCGTCATACAGTACACAAGCTTGTCCAGGAGTTACCGACTTCACTTTCTGATATTTCACTAGTAATTCTGCATTATCTAGATATTCAATCTCTACGGGAATATCTTCTTGACGATACCGGAATTTTGCAAAACACTTTGTAGGTCTTAGCTCACAATTAAAGTTGACATCACTGATGATACAACTATCGGAATATAAATATTCATTGTCTCCAAAAGATACATATAAAATGTTATTTTCCATATTTTTTCCGACAACGAACATCTTATCTTGCATACCACCAATATTCAATCCTTTTCTTTGGCCTATGGTATAATACATCAGTCCAATATGCTCCCCTACTACCTTTTTTGTTTCAATATCAACGACTTTTCCGGGAGAAGCTGGTAAATAATTTTTTAAGAATTCTTTAAAATTTCGCTCTCCTATAAAACAAATACCAGTCGAATCTTTTTTTTCTGCAGTTACAAGGCCTAACTCGCTAGCAATCTTTCGCACTTCTTCTTTTTTGATATCTCCTAGAGGAAATAATACATTTTCTAACTGTTCCTTACTTAGTTGTGATAAAAAGTACGTTTGATCTTTGTTGCTATCATAAGATTTCTTCAAATAGCCATCTTCTATTTTGGCATAATGACCGGTTGCAATAAAATCAGCACCTAATCTTTTGGCTTCTTTTAAAAAATAGTCAAACTTAATATATTTATTACACATAATATCAGGATTTGGTGTTCTACCCTTTTTTAATTCATCTAAAAAATAAGTAAAGACATAATCCCAGTATTCTTTAATAAAATCAATTCTATGGAGTTTAATTTCTAATTTCTCACATACTTTTAAAGCATCGTTATAATCCTCTTCTTGAGGACAAATGTTTGTTTTTCCAATCGTAGGATTTCCTAAAAAATCATTATTTAAAGAAGAATCCCAGTTTCTCATAAATAACCCTTCTACTTCATATCCTTCTTTCTTTAGAAGATAAGCACAAACAGAAGAATCAACGCCTCCACTCATCCCAACGATTACTTTTTTCATATACTTCACCTAGAGCTAATTATACACTAAAATATTATATTTGTAAAAGTTTTAGTAAACTAGGTACCACATATATCTCTAAGATACCACTTATCACAATCATCCCTAGACAAAATAGGAAAATCTTACTATATCTTCTCATAATATTTTTAAAACGTACTTCTTTTTTGAAAAATAATAATCGAATTAGATTTTTAGAAAATAGAATTCCATAATATCCTAAAAACAAAATAATTAGTAAATTTAGTACTAATGGAATCATATAGATAAAAGCAATTAGAATTCCTTTTAATTTATAAAAGTACAAAATACTACTAATACTAAAACCTAAAATGAAGCTTTTTAATATTAAAATAAGAACAATAAAAGGAATACCAATAATAGAGATTCCTAGCAACCAAACAGCTACTAGATAAAAGATATTCGAACAAAGACAATTCGTAATCGCTTTTTGATAATTTAATTTATTGATACTTTCAAAAAATAGTTTTAAAGACTCTTCTACTGCTTCTTTGTTTTGTTTTGAGATAATAGCCATATAAAAGATACCAAAAAGAACGGAAAAGACAGAGATAAAGAATAGTTTTACTAATAGTTTATTTTTTGCAATATGTACTTTTTTCATGGAATATCACCTAGTAAATTCTATTACCATCCTTTTCTTTTCATTACGAAAATGAATTTACTTTTTCCAACAATTATTTTATAATAGAAATGAGGTGGAAAAGATGAATCCTAAAATAGTAAAATACGTATCATTATTTCTAGCTATTATAATGATTATTGGATTTTTAAGTGTATTAATCTATATTTAAAAAAAGAAGTCAAAAGGAAAAAATATTTTTCCCTAGGCTTCTTTTTTATATGTTGAAATCATAAGTTTCTATATCTCATCGCTGCTGATGACTTCTATACCGTTTTCGATTAATAATTCTGCTAAAACACCATTTCCTTCTACCAATTCTTTTTTTGAAAAATCACTACAATATATTTTGCCACATCCACAAGAAGGACTCTTCGACTTTAAAATTGCTTTTTTAATTCCTAATTTTTTCGCAAAATCTAATATTTCTTGAGCACCTTTTTCAAATTCTTTGGTTTTATCATCCCCTTGTTCATCGAAAACTTTCCTCTTCCTATTTACATTAGTAACCCTAACGGGACTTCTAGGTGTCGTTAAACCACCCAATTGTTCAGCACAAACAGGAATCGCTTCTCCGTTTTTTACCATTTCAAAGATTTTTTTCTGATAATTATTCCCACCATCATATTTACAATTTATTCCCGCTAAACAAGCACTAACTAAAATCATTTTCCTAACACTTCTCTTTCCTAATTCCATAATAACAATAAATTATTTCTTTTTCAATTGTATTTTCTAAAATAAAAAACAAAAAAATAGAGCATTCCTCTATTTTTTTATCTTTCAATATATCCTTCTAATTCTGGAAAAATTTCATATTCTTCATTTTGAGAATATCGATTCACAATATCATTAATCCTTTTACTATCTTTTGAAAAATACAAATATAAAAGTCCTGCAACGCGATCTGCCGTAAATTTTTTAAACTCTTGTTTTTCTTTATTGCTTACTTGATTTCTCATCATATATTCAGGGATAGGTCCAACACTATACAAATAATTCGTTAATGCCTTTGCTGTCTGATTAATCACTCTATTTTGATCTTTTAATCTTAATTTTGTCCATTTTTTCAACGCTATCACTTCCTAATACGAGTTATTATTATAAACGATATTTCTTATTTATTCAATGCTATTCTAATACTTTTTTCCCATCCAATTCCCTTTTTTCAAAAACCGTTAGTTTCTTATTGGTTACCGTCGCTAGTAAAACATTATCATAGTTAGTATGACCTAATTTTTTTAATTCCTTATCTAACCATTCTACGGATTTGTTAATGTTTTTAAGATTTTCTTCCATTAAACTTCCATCAATAATAACATTAGCAGATAACTCTGTTTTTTCGGATTTAATATTCAAATCTTTCAACGTAGGATTTTTATAATCTGCCTTTGGTAAGACACTAAGCTTTCCATTTACTTCTAATATGGCATAACTAATTTCTGATATATCAAAATAATTCATTCCTCTACACTCTTCTAACAAATCATTTACATCCATTTTTGCCTTTCTTAAACCATCTAAATTGATTTTCCCATCTTCTATTAAGATGGTAGGAACACCGATTAGGAATCTTCTTAACACAATACTTTTTAAAGTAGTAATAGAAACTAGATAGGAAACCACTCCAAAAGATACAATAGCAACAATCCCATTGATATATTGATAGTCAAAATTCATGACCATTTCTGCTGTAAAGTTACCAATCGAAATACCAATAACATAATCAAATAGACTCAACTCTGAGACTTGCTTTTTCCCCATCAACTTTGTAATAAAAAATAAACAAATTAAAGAACCAATACTTCGAGGAATGATGCGAAACGCTTCTACATAATCCATATTATCACCCTTTATAGTATCTGGAATTTTTTTACTTTTATTCAAAAAAAGAACATTTCGTTCTTTTAATTTTCTCCTTCTTTTAACATCGTTGTGATAAAAATTCCGTATCCTTTCTTAGTATCATTAACAATAACATGGGTAACAGCACCTATTATTTTATTATTCTGGATAATAGGAGACCCACTCATTCCTTGTACGATACCACCTGATTTATTTAATAGTTTTTCATCAACTACTTCAAATAATAAGTTTTTGGTATCACTATTTTTATCGATTTGTAAAATATTTATTGCAAATGTTTCTACCTTATTATTTTCAACCACAGTCCTAATTTCTGCACTTCCCTCTTTTATCTCACTTTCATTTGCTATTTCTAATTTTTCTTTGTTTTCTACATCACTTGTATACGTTCCAAATATTCCTGAGATTTCATTTTCTTTAATCTTTCCAAAGACCTTTGTTTTATCATATCTTGCATTCTTTTCTCCTGCATGACCACTTTCTGATTTTTCAATGCCTAAAACATCTGCACCAAAGATGATTCCTCCACTAATATCAAATTTTTCTAATGTTGTTTTTTCATCAATTTCATGTCCTAATGCTCCAAATATCTTCGATTCAGGATCAATATAGGTAAGTGTTCCAATACCAGTAATAGAATCTTTCACATAAAGACCGGTTTTTAGAATGTTATCTTTATCTCTTTTTAGTTCTAATGATATATTTTGTGTGGTTTTATTTCTTTCGATAGTAAAATCTACTGTATTAGAAGTCGTGTTATTAATAATCTCTAGCATGGAATCAATATTATTGATTTCTGTATGATTTAATTTTGTAATTTTATCTCCAATTAAGAAACCAGCATTCTTACCGATATAGGTATCTTCTACTTTATAAAATCCAACTACTAATACTCCTTTCGAATTTACTTCTATTCCAACAGTTTCTCCACCTGGTATTACATAATTTGAATAAGCAAAGACATTTATTGGTATAATAAAAAGAAGAAGTAATATTACACGTAGTAATTTATTTCTAAATTCCATTTTAATCACCTCATTAAAAATTACTACATTTTTATTATCCACTTTTCTTATTATTTTAATTTAATAAAAAATTACCAATTAAATGATTTCTTTTAAAAACAACAATTCATTTAACATAGTAAAAATTACCACACTTTTAAAAAAATTTATTTCTATTTTATTTATTCCCAGTTCTCTCTTATTTATCAATCGATATTATTATTTTTAAAAAATTAAAATGAAAAATAAAAAAAAGATTTTTCATCATTTTCATTCCTAAGAAGATAACCCCAATAAAAGTTGCTTAATATGTCCTACTACTTCCATCACGGTACATATTTTATCAGCGATACACACAATCATACTTTCTCGATATCTTGGTGGTTTTATATTTAGAGGAAACATATGCTTTACAATAATATCTTGTTCAATTGGATTTAAGAAAAACTCATTTGATGCATTATGAAGTGCACGTCTCGCATGACGAAATCCATGCAAACGATGATTTTTATCATGATAGTGCCAGTCGTATAAAAAATAATCATGTAGAAGTGCTCCACGAACTAATGACTTCTTATCGACTTCGATACCAAACCAAGAAGCTAAATAAATACTTAGACAAGCAACTCCTAAAGAGTGTTCGTAAATGGAAACATTCCCATGCTGAATGGCTTTTTTTTGAATCTCCATATTTTGAGAACCAATCACATCTTCCCCATAATAAATTACCGTTTTTTCCAATTGTTTTAATTTTGTCATTTCCATCATCCTTACTACTATCCTCTAAAATTATAATACATATTTATACGTAAAACAATATTTCTCACAAAAAAAATAGATATTAGACAATTTCTTGTCGAATCCACTCCATAATCACTTCTATTATATAGTCTATTTCTTGTTCCGTTAACTCTTTCCTTTGACTGATATGATGCCATTTATAAAGACATCCTCTACAACAAGTTGCCGTTGCATGCTGAGCAATGAAAACAGGATGTCCTCGCATTGGAGTTTGTTTGCCGTCATTTGGAATCTCTTTTGGCGCTAAACGTTTCTTGATAAAATCATAAGCATGGCCCTTTATTTTGTCTATCCCATTTTTCGCAATATATTCTTTATCCGCCTCTTTTAAATAAAAACGACTTCTAAATTTAGATTTTTTTAAGGATAGTAGTTTATTTTGAATTTCCTTGTTATTCATTTTCGAATCATTCCCTTTCTAGGATACTTTATTCATTCTATTTGCCATTCTTTTGATAATTTTTTGTGGTGTTTTTTCAGAATAATCGTGTATAGCAAAATATCCTTTATAAGGGCTTTGATAAGCACTTACCTCATCCTTTTTAATTGTAAAAGATTTTAAAGTGGTAGTTGTTTTACTCGTTAAAATATTGGTAGTCATTGTAATAAAGTAATAATTTTTAAAATTACGATTGATTACTATGATGCTTTCCGAAACATCTACATCCCCATAAGCCCTAAAATAATCATCATCCTCTACCTTATTTTCGATATTATTAAAACATAAATAAGAATCAGTTAATATCATAAAATTAGTGACATCCCTAACAAAAAAAGTCGTATCAATTCCATCTGCCTCATTATCATAAGTATCTAATAAAAGTTGTAGTTCTTCCATTAAAGAGGCATTATTTCTAAGGTTTTGTAAGCGATAATCCATTATCTTTCTGATATCCCTTAAAATAACTTTTTTGATTTCTTTTATTTGAGCAAAGTAAATTTTTTCTTCCTCTTGTGAAAAAGAAGAAACGCGAGGATATTCTTCCAGTCCTTCCCATTCATAATAAGAATTCTCATCAAAATAGTCTCTTACTTTTTTAAAACAAATCGTAAAATTTTCCATATCTCTTACCTCTTACCTATAATCTATTATTTTGTACTTAAATACCATTCTTTAAGAGCTGCTCCACCTTCTTTTACCAAGCCAGAGATAAGAGAAAACGATATCTTGAAACTATTCTTCATTGTTTTAAAATCTTCTCTTGCTTGATTACAAATATCTTCATGATTGGTGCAAATTTTATTGGTTGTTTCTAGATAGGTTACAATTACTTTGGATTTTAGATTACTAGCTCCTTCTTTGATTTTATCCTTGTAATTTGGAAAATAAGAATCTATTTTTTGATCAATAGAAAGAGCAATTTTCAAAACTTTTAATTTGGCACTACTACTTAATTCATGAAAGGTTTTCCCATGAATGGTTCCTCCTTGAAACAAAAATTGATAAATGGTACGAACTCCACTTTTTAATTGTTCCCTTGCCGATACATCATTTTCTCCTGCCTCAGCATATGCTTCTTGTGTAGAAAAGTAGGCTACTACATCCTCTTCTGTCTTTGGAGTTACGATAGGAGTAGTAGGATTTTCTTGAGTATTCGGTTGACTAGTTTCCCTTCTTTCATTTCCTTCTGTTTTTTTGGTTTCTTCTTGGTTTTGTTTCTTTTCTTCTTCTACCTTTTTCTTACTTTCTATCTTTTTTATTTCTACGTCCCTTTTTTCTTGCTCTTTTTCCTTCATGGTATGAAGGGTCAAAAAAGTTCCCGCTATCAAAAGGAAAGCAAATGCTCCACTAAAAAAAATAATAATTTCTTTTTTATTTTTCAGAATCCATTCTTTTATTTTATCCATATTTCCACCCTACCCTTACTTATTTAAAATATTACTAAAATCACAATTTCGTTCTTTCAATTTCTATTCTTATTCTAACATAACTTTAGCAATATGAAAACGATCATAGAAAAAAAGACTTGTCAGTTAGAAAAGTAATTCTTATTTCTTTTTTCTACCATAGCTCTGATATCCAGTTTGATATCACATTTTTTGTTCTCTTCACTAGCCTTTTAGTACGACAGGAAACCTTTGGATGTAGTTTAATCCAGAACTTTTGCCCATATTTTTCTGTTTCATCATCCAAAAATTCTTTTTTCAACTTTCCTTTATTTTTCTTAATCACTTCACTAGATGCGATATTCTCTTTCAGACAAGATACACAAACTTCATGCATACCAAACTTTTTACATTCTAAGAGTAATAGACCAAAAAGTATCGTCCCATATCCCTTTTTTCTTTCAGTAGGTCTTATTCCATAACCAATATTTCCCGTATTTAGATAATCTTTATGATAATTAAGGATTTCACTATCTTCGATGGTTCCAAAACCGATAATATAATTGGGGTTTTCATCCTTTACCAAATAATATAAATTCAGTTCACTGTTAATAAAATAATCAAAATATTTTTGTGGACCATTCTCCACTTGAGCAATCGCATAACAGTTCAAATCTATCTTATCTCCTCCAAAACTATCATAATAATTTTTAACATTTTGAAACTCCATGTCCATTGCATGAACTAATTTTAACATCAAAATCCCCCTATTCTATTTTACTTTAACTTAACCTACTTTTTCTTTCCTAAATTCGAAACAAGAGATTGTTTTTTTTGCATAGTTAACACTAAGGCATGAAGCCTTATTTCCATATCTAACAATTGATGGGTTGTATAAAAGTCTTCTGCCTCATAGCTATAAGGCAAGTGATATTTCTCAGCATAGGAATATAGCATTGGTCCTTCATGTTCTTCAAGATATTTCCAACTTTTTTGCTCTTCATTATAAATAAAATCTAGCCCACAAATGGCCCCGATTTCGTGAGCACATTGCATGGCAATAGCAAGACTTGCCTTCCTAACTTTTGTCGGGACAGTAGCATGATTGGGATTAATACCATGAGCAATTAGTATTTCTTGCTCTAATTCAGAATAATCATTCCTTCCAAGCAATATACTACTTCCACCAGCTACTGTATTGGAAATAATACTTCCACTACCTAGAAAATATGGCGATGCCTGATTAGATAAATATCTATCAAAAAATCCATAATAATCTTCTTCTGTTTTACTAGTATCATCCGCGTATTTAAGACTAGCTGCTAAGATATCTCCAGAAGACGAGGTTAGAACTCTTAAAGACGTATTATATTTTGTTGGCGTTTTAATATATTCCTGTAATACCATATTTTCATGAAACTCTTTTTGATAATTAATTAGATTCACGCTTATTACATGATTTGACTTTCCATTTTCATCGAATTCCAAATCTGGATAATAATAGTATTCTTTCTTTAATTTTTCAATACGCTTTTCTCTATCATAGAGATTAATCTCCTTATAAAACTTTTTTAGGATTTGAAGTTGATTTTCATTTTTTATGAAAAACTTTTCAACGCCACCTTGTTCATATTGATTTTTAAGAACAAAAGGAAAAGCTGGTAGTATCTTAGGAAAAGTATCTGCTGGAAATTCCACCGTGAAAGGTGGTGTTATCCTAGTAGCGATAAGACATAAATTTATTTTCTTGCTCTTTTTATCATGATATTCTTCTCTAGTCTTATTTACATGTTTATCTAAACAAGGAGAAAAGAAAAAGGTATTTTCATTCACAAAGCGACTATCTGTTATTATTTTATAATCCATTGCATAAAGATATTGAAACATTTTTTTATATGCTTCATAAACAGGGTTACTCTCATTAGAGGGACAATTCGGCATAATAATTGCCTTTTGTTCTTGGTTTATCCATTCTGAAGGTATATAGAGTGCTTCAGCATCTATATAGATTTATTGACCGTTTCCATATGGTATCTTAATTTCTTTCCCCATTTTGATTTTCCCCTTTCAAATATGCTTGTTATTCTATATCAAAATAGTATGTTTGTCAAATCAATTTGATGTTAGTTAGCTAGATATCTCCCATAGGTTTTGACACAAGTATCAAAATCTATGGGCTTCATAAAATACTTTATAAATTTTGTCCTGCAAAAAAAAACTTTTGATAAGTCCCTTATCTAAAGTTTGCATAGTCCGAAAAGATTTTCTATTGGTACCCTAAAAGAAGACAATCAACAACTAATTAGTAGCATTTTGTAACTCAAATCTGAATTTTCGGCTTATATTAAGATATTTTTCATGATTAACTTTGTTAAAAACCGTTTTTATCTTTAAACCATATTTGCCCTTTTGGATATCCTTGCGATTCTTCTAGTTCTTCAATTGCTACCATTTCTTTTTTTGTTTCTGTGACAAGCCCAATACATACAACCCTAATTAATTTTCCTTTAAAGCACTTATAAATTTTGTTTACTTGAATTTCATTCATAATATTATTTCCTTCCTTCATTATTGTATATTGACTATGACAATGTTTATTAAATTAGCATACTTTAGTATAAAAACATTGTCACTAAAACTAATGTTTGCTATAATTGTTTCAGGAACATTTAATAAGTTGGGTGGAGCCAAACTTCATAATAAGAAGGGAGGCGATACAATGAACAAGAAAGATTTTTTAATCTCTGCTCTAGTAATTATTATCTTCCTTTTACTATTATTGTTATTCATAACTTTAATATAAAAGAAATCCACCTAGCTCATCCAATGATTTAGGTGGTACCATTTAACGGCAACACTCAACACTGGCATATTGAATGTTCCCTTTTTTATTTTATGCAAGTTTCCTTGACACATTCATAGTAACATAAAAAAAGACTTTTGACAAGTCTCTTATATAAAGTTCGTTTAGTTCGAACAGATTTCCTATGTGGTAGCGCCGGGGGAATACAATAAAATACATGAATCTTTATAAAATAAAGAAAAGTTTTAATATTTTTTCCAATTAATTTTATTTTTTTCATATTTTCCACCTACTTCGGAGTAATTTTGGAGTAATTTAGTTTTACTATTTTTATTTAAATTATATTTACTACTAAATTAATGTGTTTGCTAATTCTCTACTGATTCTTAGCTTTACTGATTCGTCAATTATAGTAACATAATAATACTTTCTATTTTTATGTAAAAGTATCTTAGTAGCTTTGATGCCTGTTTTAACAGTAAAAAGTTTTATCTGCTCTTCTGATAAGGCCCTCGTAAACATCTTTAATCTCCTTTTTGGGCGATATTATTGCATAAGACGATAAAATTATCAAATCGTACTTTTTGCGATTCTAGAGCCTCTTTTATAGTGAATTTTGATTTTTCCATAGGAGAATTTTTAATTTGTTTGCTTATTTTATATAGTAAAAATAAAAAAGACACTAGATTTAGTTCTAGTGTCTCTTTACTTTGCCTTTAATAATAATTATACTACTCTGTTACTACTTTTTTTCTTCTCATTTCCAAATTTTTATTTAAACTATCCTTCGTTAATTCTTTCTTGTGCAATTCTTCTTCTATTGCAAACTGGTTACCAGCTTCGATGTTTAATACTGTAGTATTTCCATCTCCAGAATCAATACTAACTTCAAATTTATCGTCTTTTCTTAAAACTTCATTTATTTGAATCTTTTCTTTTGGTGTTAAATGCTTATTTAATTTTACCCTACAATATTTCTTTTGATCTCTTTCTTTCAATTCATATTCAAAAGATTTCTCTTGTAGAATCTCTTGTAATTGCTCTATTGCTAATTTTAATGCCTTATCATTTATTTCTAATTGATAATTGATTATATTTTTTTCTTCTTTTGACATCATTGATTTTAAATCTCTTATATTCGGCATTGAATTAACTGGATTATTAATATCTTCTACAGTAAAATAAGTATCTTTCAAATCTTTTAGTAATTGATTAAGTCTTTCTATTTTACCAGGTTGATAACAATTAAATTTTTTATAAAAGATTGTGTCTCTAAAAATTGGATATCCTTTTGTAGGAAAAATAATTGTTTTAAATCTTAACTGCATTACCTCATCTGGTGTTAATAAGTCTCTAGCCATCAAAGAAATGGATTTATTTGCATTATTACTGTTATTCATACTAAATATACCTGAATATGCACTTTGACTGACAGAATTAGATTCTATAGTCTTTTTTCCGAGTCTTTTACTAATCGTTTCTGCCGTATCCATAGTATTTGTTTTTAAATAACATAAACCACAGTTATCCAGGATAATTTGAGCCACTTCTTTTCCATACACATTATCAAGTTGTGAAAATGACTGAATGTAAAATTGAAATCTCATACCACGAGATCTTGCAACAGAAACAATCGCTTCTATATCGTTTAAAGGTGGACAGTTTGCAAATTCATCTAATAACCAATCTATCTGTACATCTAACTTTTTTGATGGGTTAGAATTAGCTAATTTCACTAATTCCTTATAAAGTAAGCCTACAATTATTGTAACTAGCGTAAAGTATGTTTTATCTTCGTCTGGCACTATTACAAATAAGGCAGTAGGCTTTTTGCCTAAGCAGTCAAATTCAAAGTCTGATGAGGAAGTAACATTTGCCACGTTTACATCATCAAATATTGCCATCTTTGCTCCAAATACAGCTGTAATTGATTTATATGTGTTATCACTTGCAGAAAAAATTGAAGTTAAAGAATCCTTTGATTTACAACCATAAGGTTTATTATTTATATAAACTTTTAATCGCTTAAAATTTCTTTCTTCCATACTACTATTTTGGAACTTTTTAATAGATGTCATTGTAATTTTCTTACGTTCTACCTTTCCATCTTTATATTCTTCTAGAAATAAGCCAATAAGCCCTTGTAACAAATTACTGGCACTATTATTCCAAAATGGATCTTGATTCCCTTTTTCTGCAAAAATCATATCTGCTAAGGAATTGATAAGTCTATTTGTTTCTGCATATGATGAAGTTGCACTATTTCTATTTTTAACTAATCTAGATCGCAATTCATCAATTGAAACGTCCTTATATTTCTCATACTTATCGTATTCTTTTTCTATAGTTATCTCTGTCTTTTTATTAAATGTATTAGATATGAAATCTTCCAAAGTTTCTTCTTCAACTATATTAGATTCTTGTTGTTCTATTTCTACATTATTTTTAAATTTTAAATAATCTTCTATTTCATCAGCTATTTTATTACATTCAATATAATTTTCATATTCTTTAATAATTGGCTCCAAAATATTAAAATGAGATGATTGTTGAGGATTTCTAAAATCAATAGTATGAATATCATAACCATTATCTTTAAACATCTTTGATGTTGCTCCAAATATTTCTCCTTTAGGATCAGTAACAAAAACGCTTCTTCTCTCTTTCGCATTTGCAAGAAAACTGCATTGTGGTATTACAGATGTTACCGATTTTCCAGAACCAGATGAGCCAAGCAAACACCAGTGAGGAGTATCATTATCAAAATAAGCATATTTTAAATCTTTGGAAAAGGAAATAGGAAAACCTGCCTTTTGAATATTAGATAAACTTTCTTTTGTAAAGTTTTTATCTATTTCTTTTTTCCTGGCAAATCTGGCACTTCCGTATTCATTATTATTCTTTATTTTTTGCTTATTTAGTTTAGGATCAATAAATAAAAAATAAATTATTACTATAATCACTAGTATTAATACTATAATCATTTCTATACTCATAAATTCGCAATCCT
>CAJUIY010000013.1 GCA_910586865.1 uncultured Bacilli bacterium | reverse complement strand
TTTCCAATTTTAAATTTTTTAGAAAAACTATTGACTTTTAATAGTTAGCCTTTCTATGATTAATATATATGATTTTATTTTCTAGAAAATAACTAAATTGTTACATTGTCTTTCTTTGACTTGCCACTTTTTTCGCTTCTTTTTGTATTTCAGATGCAAATAATTTCACTTGTTCTACCTTGTTATTTTGAATAAAGTTTGAAAATAAGAAATTAGAATTTTCTTTTCCTAATTGATGCATTTTGATACATATGAGCATCTGAACATCTAATGGTGATAATTTGGCAAGTTCTAACTTATCTACATTTTGATTCGTAAAGGCATCCATATTTAAAGTAGCTATATACTTAAAAATAGCACCTTCTGTTTGATGATCATCATTTTTCAAATCATATTTTAGTGCCGTTTGTAAACAGGCATTGTAAAATACTTCTGCTTTTTCGTGTAAACCCGTTTTATTGATAACCTTACTATAGTAATCCATAGCCATATTATTAGGATTACTCTCCATGATATCTTCTTCTTACTTTTCTATTATTTTTCTAATCTTTCTTGTACCGACCTGCTTTAATAAGTCTCTTGCATGATTTTCATTGGTAATCATTGAAAAACCATCCTGCAATGTCATTAGAAAGGCCATATATCCTTGATAAAAACCATATTTATAAGTAGTAGTTTCCACAGCTCTTTCCACATATTTTTTCTCTTTTAATGTAATAGAATCATCTATTTTTTCTTGACCCTTTTGAATCTTTAATTTCTGATCATAGCGGGCCTTTGATTCCTGATTTGAAAACACATTTTTCATCTCTTTTATTTCATTAGAACATTCTTTAAACACTCTTTGAAATTCACTATCTAAATAACTTTGTTGATCTGGATGAAATAATTTTTCTAACCTTTTCTTTTTTATTTCTTTTTCAATCTGCTTTAACGTCATGCTTTCATTTAATTGAAACCATTCATAATAATCAACATAATCACTATGCTCTCTTTTTTGATTTAAATAGTTTTGCAAATATTGATATATTTCTGTTTTTGTTTGTTCTTTCATTTACTTCTCCTATTCATGATTTACTCATTGATTTTTTCAATCGCATCTTGAATAATACCAATTGATTTTTCTAGTCTCTCCGATTCTTCTTCTGATAAGTCAATATATATTTTCTGTTTTACACCATCTTTGTTAACTATGGCAGGCATACCAACGAAAATTCCATTTTTTTCATCATAATTGGATACCGTAATGACCCTATTTTCATCATTTAATATTGCATTCGTAATCATAGCAAGCGACATTCCAATACCATAGTAAGTAGCACCTTTTTTATTAATAACTTCATAAGCAGCATTACGAACCTCATCTTCTATTGTTTGTTGTTCTTGTTCATCTAAAAAGGATGAAATTGGTTGTAACCCAACAACCGCAGTTGTCCAAGGTACAAATTCAGAATCCCCATGTTCTCCAATAACATAAGCATGAATATTTTTAGGGCTTATTCCTAATTTTTCTCCCAATAAAAACTTTAACCGAGCACTATCTAGGCTAGTACCTGTTCCAATTACTTTACTAGTGTCAAAGCCTGAATACTTCCATGTTAAATAAGTCATTACATCTAATGGATTTGTTGCAACAACAAAAATTCCATCAAAACCGCTTTCAACTACTTCCGTAACAATAGACTTAAATATCTTACTATTTTTATTAATTAAGTCCATTCTAGTTTCTCCCTTATTTTGATTAGCTCCTGCTGCAATCACTACCAAAGAAGCATCATGACAATCCCTATAATCTCCCACTCGGATATCAATCTTACTTGGAGCAAAGGCTAGACAGTGGCACAAATCCATTGCTTCTCCTTCTATTCTTTCTTTATTAAGATCTACTAATACTAATTCTCCTACATTAGTTCTTTGATTTAGAAGAGCATAACAATAACTCATTCCAACATTACCACAACCAATTACAACAACTTTATTTTTCATCTTTTAATCATCCTCTCTGTTATTAATATATACACTTATTATTACTATAAACTAATTATATCATTCATCATCCATAAAAAAAAGAGAAAGAAATCTCTTATTGTACATTATTTGAATCACCAACACTTACAGGTTGTACTGGTGCAGCTACTACTTGAGGTGCCTCTGCAACAGGCTGTACTGGTGTAGCTACTGCCTGAGGTGCTTCTGCAACAGGCTGTACTGGTGTAGCTACTGCCTGAGGTGCTTCTGCAATAGGCTGTACTGGTGTAGCTACTGTCTGAGGTGCTTCTGCAACAGATTGCACTGGTGTAGCTACTGCTTGAGGTGCTTCTGTAACAGATTGTACTGGCGTAGATACTGCTTGATTGACATCACTTACATTTACCGTTTGTGTATTATCAAGAGGATTGGCACCCCCATAAATTTCATGAGTTTCATTTTGTGTAATATCACTTTTAGAAACCACTGGGCTTGCACCGCCATAGATAGATACTGGCTCATTTTGATTTGTAGTATTCGTTACTGACTCAGTAACAGGTGCCACATCAGGTACCGTAGGAACTACTTCTTGAACAGGCTCTTGTGCTATTGGAGGTACTTCTACTGTTGGTGGTGCAACAGAAGGAACAGGATTAGATACTGCTTCTCCTCCAACGGAATTCTCTACAACTGGAGGAGTATTAGGTATATTTGTCATATTTTCCGAAGAAATTGGCATCGTTGGCGATTCCGTAACTGGTGCTACCGTAGAATCGAAAGAATTTGACATTGGAGATACTCCCATATCTGGATTTATTGTTGAAACGGATTCATTAACTGGTTGTTCTGTTTGTAGTGGAACATCAAAAGCAGAAGTAGAATTAGGGCTAGTTTGCATTGGATTATCAAAAACAGATGGTTGTGACATTGGTTCTGGAGTGACTCCCATTGCTCCCATATCATTAGGAATAACACTATTATTATCTGGAATTTCCACTGGTTGTGGCATATCCGTTAAACTGCCTGCTTGTGCTGCCATGGAATTCATCTCAGGTACTGGAGCACTCATCGGTGATACCGCGTTCATATCTCCTAATCCAGGTTGTACTGGTGGCGGAGTCGTTCCCCCTAGCATTTCATTAGCACCTGCAACAGAATTTTTACTTGCATCTTTTTCTTTCTTCTGACCTTTTTTACTTGACGTAGCAATGAATATAACTAAAGCTATAATTAACAGCAAAACACCACCAGTAATAAGCATTCCTGGTATTGTCAAAAACCAACTAAAGTCCATGTTATCTACTCCCTTTATTTTATTCTATAACAATAATAACAAAAAAAGAAGTCAAATACAAGAAATTCTTTCTTTTGACAACTTTTTACATTGTAAATATTGACATATAGAAATTATCCTTCGGATAATAGGTAAAACTTAGTAATTCTTTTGTTGTTGGATGATAAAATTCTAAATGATAGGCTACTAAAGCTAATTGCGTTTTATCTTGCTTTCCATATCTTTGATCTCCACACAAAGGATATCCTCTACTTGCAAATTGTACCCTTATTTGATGGTGTCTTCCTGTTTTTAGTTCCACTTTAACTAGCGTTTTATTCTCTTTTTTGTGATATGCCAACACTTCATAGAATAATTCTGCAAACTTTCCATCTGTTTTTGTCGTAACTTTCGTATTTCCATCTTTATCTTTTATTAAATAGTCCTGGAAAATCCCCATTTCGTCCTTTAATTTATTATGAACTACTGCTAAATATCTTTTTTTCATCAAATGATTCCGAATCTGTTTACTTAATCTAGAAGCTGCTTTTGATGTTTTCGCAAAAACCATGATTCCTTCAGTTGGTCTATCTAGGCGATGTACTAACCCTAAGTAAATATTTCCTGGCTTCTTATATTTTTCTTTTATATATTGTTTTATAAGATTTACCATATCCATATCCGCAGTATTATCCGCTTGACTTAAAATATTAGGAGGCTTTATTACAACAATAATGTGATTATCTTCATATAAAATATTTTGTTTATTCATTACTTTCCCATCTTCCATAAATACCACAAGGAAGAACTAGTCCACTTTCTCTAATAGGAAGACCTATTTCTCCACAACAAACCTTACCCTTACTTTTTTTATCCACAGTAATTGTTAATAAATTTTTTAATACTTCAGAGGATAGTCCTGTCGTATAAGAATTTATTAGGAAAAATAAGGAATTCTCACTTAATAACTCGCTACATAAAGATACTAAATAGTATAAGTCTTTTTCAATATCCCATACTTCTTTATTACTTCCTCTTCCATAACTAGGTGGGTCCATTACGATAGCATCATATTGATTGCCTCTTCTTATTTCTCTTTTTACAAATTTAACAACATCATCTACTATATAACGAATGTTTTCGCCTTGATAACCGTTTAGCTTTACATTTTCTTTGCACCAATCCACCATTCCACGAGAAGAATCTACATGTGTGACACTAGCCCCTGCTGACAAACAAGCAACCGTTGCTCCACCAGTATAGGCAAAAAGATTTAATACTTTTATTTTTCGATTTGAATTTTTTATTTTTTCCATCATGAAATCCCAATTATAAGCCTGTTCTGGAAATAGTCCAGTATGTTTGAATCCCATTTGTTTAATATGAAATGCTAAATGTTTATATTGAATTTGCCAACTAGAAGGAATTCTCACTAAATTTTCCCAATAGCCTCCTCCACTTTTATTTCGATGATAAACAGCATGTATTTTATCTCGGTACTTTTCTAACAAATTTCCATTATCCCAAATAATTTGCGGATCTGGTCTTAATAAATAAATATTTCCCCAACGCTCTAACTTCTCTCCATTAGAAGCATCTACAATTTCAAAATCTTTAAAGTCTTTTGCTAACTCCATACTATTTACTCCCTTTATGATTACTCTCAAAGATTAAAGCTTCATATAATAAATCCACAATATAATTCGATTTTTCTAACTGATATTTTTTTATCATTCTTTCAATCACATTATCTGAAAACCTCATATGCATGTACTTAAAAATAGATTCTTTTTTATTTTTTATTTTTTCTAGATACTTTTTGGTATAAGCATTATCAATAATCAACAAATCATAATCTCCAATAAACTCTTGGAATTGATTCATAATTTCTTCACTACTATCCACATATTTAAAATCTTCTTTGTCATAGTTAATCATCCTTAAAATATCTTGATTAGGAATCATTTCTTCTTTTAAACGATAATCAAACCTTTCTTTTAAAACAAGTCCATTTAGTTTCAAAGCTGAAAGTTGAGCAATCACTCCATATTTTGGATTGGATGCAGTAGGAATGATTTCTACAATAATATAGTTCTTATTTTTCATAAAGCACTTCCTTTTTTCTATTAGTATAACACAATAAAGAGAAAAAAAGACACCTAATGGATGTCTAAAAGCTAATTTACATTTTCTAGATACTTCTTCTTTCTTATTTTGGAATTCTACTTTCTATCACATGAGCATATTTTTTAGGGTTCGATAGAATCTTTTTATAAGTCATAATTCTTCTAAGTTCCAAAATGAAATCAATTTCTTCATCTGACATTTGAACACTTCTTTTTGCTGAATAACCAATACCCTCTATTCCTAAAATATAATCCAAATCTACTTTAAAGAAATCAGCAAGTTGAATTAAGGTCTCAATAGATGGTGTTCTAGAATCATTTTCATAATGCGAGATTGTTGTCTTACTTAAACTTAATTCTTTCCCAAGTTCATATTGTGTAATATCCTTTTGTTCTCGTAAAGATTTTATTCTTTGGCCAACCAACATAAAATACACCTCATTTTATTGTCATTATAATGAAAAAAATCTAGTTTCGTACCGAAGTATACAATTTGTCTACTTATCCTTTCTTTAGTTGATTACTTTTTACACAATTTCCTTTCCCTTACCATTTTATCTTTTTAATATAGGATTTTTTTACTTCTATATCTGGTGTTTTTGAATGATAATTTTTATTAGTTAATTTCATGTACTGTTGATATTTAGAATATAAACCATTTGTTTTCTGATGAATACTCTCTAAGACTTTTTCTTCCTCTTCTATCCACTTATCAAATTTCTTATGTATTACCTCTGTTAAACTAGAATTTGAGTTAATTACATTATCCATGTGGTGGGTATATAAATATACTTTTTCTTGGAATGTAAAGAAAGAATAGTTTTCTTCTATGAGATTCATTAAGGATTCTCGATAACCATTTTGTTTTTCTTTTATCTCTTTTTTTATTTGTCTAAATCTATGATATTGGGAGAATACCTTCTTTAATTCTTCTGCTCCTTCTAAATCTTTTAATAAGTTTTGCATTTCTGCAATGTCCAGTGGAAATACTTCTTCCAACATATCGATAAAACATTCAATAGGCATATCTTCTTCTTGATACTCTTTTAAGTATTCTAAAAAGAAGTCATAATTATAGCTTTTATTATCATTCCTTCCAATTTTTTTCTCCCTCATAAATCGAATGGGTTCTTCTATTTGAGAAGTCTGATTTTTTCTATGGTGAAAAATAATTGGTATACCATCTTGCCGATAAATAAAATCTTTTGTTCTTACTATTTTATTCCTTTGTTCTTCATATTCGTATAAGAAATGATTAAAAATTCGATATTGTGACTTTTTGCCAAAGTAAACATCCAAATCCTTAGGTGCTTTTTTAAAAAATAAACTACCATTCTCATATTCATAATATGTTTTAACAACATTACCTACTTTCATAGATAGTGAGTGTAGAATTTGTTCATCTAGCATATTCAATGCCTCTTCTTTTGGGATAGCTAGAAAGGAGTGAAATTGACAAAGTTTTAGAATTCTTTCTATTTCTAATTCTCCTATTAGATATTGGTCATCTTCATTAGGATTTGATATTTTTCTAATTTGATAGGCCTTTTTATTTCTTTCTATTATCTTTTCTCTTTCATGATAATCTGTCACTACAGCAGTTCCAAGTCCTAGTTCATCTTCCGTAGCGTGCACAAAAATTTCTCTTAAATATTTAAATTCTGTTAAGAAGTTTAAGTCTTTCACCTTACCACTAATGGTAACCTCTTCTAATTTAGGTGCCGCAAAAGGGAAATAAAGAAAGCTATTTTCAAAGGAATCTTTAATATCCTGATTACCAATTTCTAATTGTTTTAGTTCTTTAAAATGACATTTTAAGAATAGTTCATATACATTAATATCCGGTTGCTTACAAATCGATTTTATTTCTATTTTTCTAGATAAAAACATTGTTGGAGAAATCTTGTTTATTTTTACTCTCAAAAAGGATAAATCCGCTTCACATTGATGAAAACTTCTTATATTTTCTATTACACTATCCTCAAAGGATAAGCATGCATGCACATTTTCAAAAGAACAATTAGAATCCATTTGACAATGATTAAACTCTATCTCTTTTACATGAGGAAGATATTTTTTTATTACTTCTATACAAGAATTATCAATCATAGAGTCACTAATTATTATTTTCGAAACTTCATAGATATACTTACTAATATCTCTTTCTATTACTTCATTATCATAAAAAGATATTGATAAATTGGCATCTTTTACTTTTTTGAGAAAATCATAAAGATTACTCCCCACCCCATTATGAAAAGATACCATAGCTAATTGTTTTATTATCTTACTTTCTTCTTGGGTATTAAAATTAAAAGTGACAACATAATCTTTCGTATAAATTTTTACCATTCCACAATTTTGATTCCAAAAACTACATTGTACTCCAGGATATAAGACTTCGCATATATCATAATATAATCTATCATATATATCCATACCTAACCCTCCATTTACTGAATATTATAACATTATTTTCTTTATTTGTTATCTTCTTTTGTCATTAAGTTCTAAACCGTTTGTATCCTAATAGTCTATTTCTATGGCTTTTGTAATAAATTTAAATGATGTCTTTAATTTTTTTCTTTAGACAGGTAGAAAACAAAAAGAAAAACCTTCCTGAGAAACGTAATGACTCTTATTCATATCATCCCTTACAATAAGAATAGAGAATTATCATATTATTTAAAGAAGCAGGGATGCTTTGCTAAGTAATTTATAAGACACTGTTAATTAATTTACATATTATTTAATTTGAAAATAGTCTTTCTAAGAAGGAAACTTATTTTCTATTTTCAAGATATTCATTGATAAAGCTAATAAAAATATTATGACATTACCGTTATTTTATGGTATAATACATATCTGCAAAGAAAGGACGATGTATACTATATATGAAAATGATAGAAGGATTAGATGATTGTTTAGAAGATTTATTCAAACATTATGAAAAAGATGGAATAACAGCAAATTCAAAAAAAGCAAAAGCTATTTTAGAAGAGTACTTAGCTTATACAAATGAAAATTTTACATTTATTGGAAATTCACTACCAATTAATAAAGTACTAGCACTAAAGAATGAATATATCTACACTTCTGAAGATTACCAGTTCTTTTTTGAACTATTAGAAAAATATCATTATGATATGACAAATGAAATTCGAGATGTTATTCGTACACTGGGAAATTTAGAAGATCCAAATAAAAATAGAGAAACAATAGAAACGTTTCTCCATTCTCCTATCATTCAAGATATCACTTATAATGGAAAAGATAAATATATAATAGAGAGTGAAAAATATGGTAAATTTGAATTTTTACTAGCAAAATAATTTTAAAAAGAATCATGTTTTAACTTATTATATGCAACATAATGAAATGTTACAACGATGTCATACCCATACTAAATATATTGCTAGTATACTACCAGAATTGTATTCTATCACTTCTTTATGTAATTGTTATTTTGATGAAAAATTCTATCATTCCTATAGCTATCATAGAGAAACGAATCAAGTGATTGACTTGTGTATTGGTGCAATTATCGATTACCACTCGTATTACCAGTTATATCATCCGCAAGAGTTATCTGTTATCTTAAATAAAAAAGTAGAAGAAGAATATGCCATAGTAAATCAAATCAAAACAACTACTACCAGTAAATATAAATTAAATGAATTAATGAAAATAGCATTATATAAACAATATCTTCAACATATTGGATATCAAGGAGAACTTAAAGATGCACCTGTTATAAGTAAAATAAAGAAATAAAAGATAGATACTTTTTCTTTATTCCTTAAAATATAATAATTAGAGTTAAACATATAAAACTTGAAAAATGAAACCTCGATTTTTTTGTTGATATAATTCTTTATAATTTTTTTACTAACTGTCTTCCAATCAGTTCAGCATTCTGCCAGCCTAAACAACTACTACCTTGTGAGTTTCCAAATTCATCTAATCCTACTTTTTCATAAGATTCAACTTTACAACTTCCACTTGTGCAATTATCACAACCTCTATCTTCTAGTGAGTTCATTAAATGTTCTCTCTCTTCTGGCAATAGGGAAGAAGCCAACTGAGTATAAAAGTCACTAGGATTATTAACGTACTTTCTTATTGTTTCTTCTAAAATAGCGTGATATCTTTCTCGTGTTTTCCTATCAAAAAAATCCTGATTATTAGAGAATAAATGCTCTGTTATCTTCATATCTTTAGTTGCATCTAATACAAGTTGTTCGAATAAATAACATAATTCTAAGCTTTGTTCAAACTCCGATGTTAATGTCTTAGACCGTTCGTTCCAATCTAAATTTTGTCTATGCTTTTCATTTTTTTGTTCTGCCACAACTTTTGCTGGTTCATAGGAATTAAATAACACTGTAACTACATCCGTCAAATAGGAATCATTGTGCCCATCATAAGAATGTATGCTATTATCTCCAATATTTTGAGCACCATTTCTAAAGGATTTTTTAAAGAACGAAATATCTTTAAAAGGGAAAACAACTATATGTGTTAAATCCTTACTCCCATCAGAATTATATGCCCTATTACTTCTTATTACATAACATTTTGATACAATAAAACCTTGAGTAATACCTTTATATCCAACTAAATATCCTCCTTTTTCCTTAAGTTCTAATACCGCATATTTAATTGGGTAATTTAATTCTCTACTCATTTTTAAAACTCCTTTCTCCTTCATTTTACCACACCTTCTTTCAACTCCCATAAAATTTTATATCAAAAAGACAAAAAAATTAGTAATTAATCATTATAAGAAGTACTACCACATGGTTTTCTAATGCATTAAAAATCTAGAAAATATCACCATAAATACTCCCTAGTTTCTTTGCCTCATTTCACACATTTGGTATGTTTCCTAACTTTAATTTTCTTATTCATGTTATTATCGTAGGATATGTTGTTAAAAAAAGAGTAATTTTAAGAAATTCCATTATTTTCACTATCCTGCTCTTTCTAAGAGATTCATAAAATTATTTTTAGAGAAGATGGAAAAATAATTTAAAAAAGATAGGTTGAAACAAACTAAGAATCAGATGTATTTAGAATACAAAAACGATTTTTATGTAAATAATAAGTTAGAAGAGTGAGTCATAAATTTAAATCGATTGAAGAACTTATTAGGTATCTTACTAGATACTGTTCTAGACCAGCTATGGTTTCGAATAGAATCACTAATTATAATAGCAATAAGGTAACTTTTCATTATAATGACCATAAAAAATAATGAATATCATGAAGAAAGAAAGACTGTTTTTGGATTTATCACAAAATTCCTGGACATTTACTTCCTGAAGGTTTTAAATCTTTTGGAAGTTATATTTTTTTATGACAAATCTAGTAAATTATATGATAGAATGATATATATAACTTCAAAGGAAAAAAGTAGGACCCAAAAGAGACTTACTTAAATGGAAAAACTAATTTTGACTTTTTTAATTATTTGACCTAAATGTCGATTGGAAGGATTAGTCCCTAGAAACAAATTTTGGAAAATAACTGATGAAACTCTTAAGAATAATAAATTATTTATATATAATAAATGTAATACTAGAATGAGTCCCATTACTGTTGAAATTGATTATTATCACGATTACATTACCATATTAACAAAGTGAGTATGCAATGTCTAGGAAAAAATATTGCAAATTTCATTCAAAAAGTATGCAAAATTTGTGCAATTTCTTTTTTTATTGTTTAACACACAGGTAAATAATAGAAAAGGAATTTATAATCTTTTATCAATTTATTGATTTAATATATTGTTCTAAATTGTTAATCGTAATAGCATTATTCAAGTTTTCTATATAAATAGTATTTTCATAGTTAAATGCTAGAAAGGTAATACCTTTAATAATAATTCTATGGGGTTCTATATATTGTAAATTTGTATGTTCTATCATCTTAATACTACCATTATAAATAATAGGGCTAGTATTACAAAAACCACAAATAAACTCTATCTTATTTTTAAGTGCTTCTTCCATTTCTATTTTTTCATACTTTATTATTACCATTTTAAGAATCTCCTCACTTTCTTGCAAAACAAAAAATCAATTCCATTTTTAGAATTGATATTTATCATTAAGCTCAAAACTATAAAAGTTCGGGCAGATTCTTCATGGTGCGTTTGCTAATAGGGTTCTGCACCATTTGTGAACATTAATATTTTTTGCTAAATCTATTCTGTTAATATTTATTTGAAATACTATCTTGGTTTAATGGTCATACTAAAGATAAATGTTTCTGTCTTTCTTTTTCTATTTTTTGCATTTTCCCATTTACATACTCAATATTAAGTTTTTCCAATGCATTAGGCATTGTAGATGCTTGCCAAAGTTCAAATGACCCTCTATATACATAATTATGTTTAACATCTTCAATATCAAGATCAGGTTTTAATATTGAATACCAATTGTCATCTTCATCTTGACTGTTAAAATAAATTAAATCTAAATTTTCTATTGGCCATATTTCTTTGCCAAGTTGTTGAAGATTCAAATTAATTTCTTCTGCAAAGTCTTTAATTTGACTATGCTTTAACATCATTGAAATTGAATGTGTTGCCTCATAATTATAAATAAGTGCAAGTGTTATTGCATCTTGATTACAAACTGTATTCATTATATATTTACCTCCAAAAATTATTGTACTATTAAATTTCAATAATCTAAAATAAAAGACATAAATCCTAACTCCCTATATGTTTTGACGTTAAGCATCAAAACAAGGGAGCAAAGCTTTATTAAAATTAACAATAATTATAGATTTATATCAAAGCCGTAAAAGTGCGACTTTTAACCTCAATGGTGCGTGAGTAAACCACGTTTGGAAATTCGCATTAAGGTTAATTTCTAAAATAATTATAACATCTTCTATATATTCTTACAAATAAAACATATGATTTAATTAATTAAAATTACCATTCTTAGTTTACTTATAAATACCATCAATATTGGTACAAATTTCTTTTAATTGTGTCCTATATTTTGAATATCTAATAACTCATTTTCATCATCAAAATCTAATTTAAAAGTTTCACAATAATCAAAATAACCATCTAATAATATCTTATTGTTAAAACTATATCTTAATTTATCATCTATAATTTGAATGTTACACCATTTTTTTAATAAATATGATATAGCTGTTGCATGACTTACAATAACAATTCTTTTATTCTTATTTTCATTTAATATTTTCATAATAGTAGAATACATCCTATTTCTTACTTCTTTTTGACTTTCGCCATCGCCTATCTTATAATTTTCATCTAAAAATTGTTTTCTTCCAAAGTTCTCTGGTAATTCGTCCCACGAATTAATACCAAATTTTCTTTCTCCCAACGTACTAACAATATTTATTTCTAAATCATTTTTAGTTGATATGTATTTTGACGTTTGTATTGCTCTAACATAGTTCGATGAGAATAAAACATCAATGGAATCAAATTCTTTTTGGCATAATTTATTATGAGCTATTTGTTCACCTTCTATTGAAAGAGATGATTTTTCGTTTTGGATTTGTAAATTATCGCTATTTAAATTATTATTAACTTTTAGTGGTTTTGAATGTCTTATTAAATATATAGTAGTCACAACAGATTACACGTCCTTTCAAATTATTATTTAACTATCTTTTTCATTTAACACTTTTTCAACTTCATTAATAAGTTCATCCTTGTTAGGGATATAATATGTATAAGTAGAGGCAAAGACATTATTTGATAGACCTCCTAATGCATATTCCATCGTGATTGATTTTTTTCCTTTACAAAGGATTATGCCAATAGTTTCTTTATCATATTCATCTCGAATTTCATTATTATAATAATTTATATACATATTCATTTGCCCTGCATATTCAGGCTTCATATCATCCATTTTCAAATCAATCAAAACATAAGATCTAAGTATTTTATTATAAAAAACTAAATCCACGTAATAATGAGTATTATTATCTAAAGTAATTCTTACTTGATTTCCAACATACATAAATCCTTTCCCAAGTTCTATTAAAAAACTTGATAAATGATTTATTAAAGATTTTTCTAAATCGCTTTCTAATAATTTTTTATTCTCTGGAATACCCAAAAATTCAAAAACATAAGGTTCTCTTAATATATCAGTTGGTGTACTAATTGTATGTCCTTTTCTAGATAATTCATATACTTTTTTCTTATTGGTATTTCCCTCTGATAACAATAATCTTTGAAATAAAGATGAATCTATTTGTCTTTTTAACTCTCTTTTTGACCATTTTGAATTAATGCATTCTTTTTCATAAAAAGCTCTTTCATCATCATCTTCAATATAAATCAAATAGCAATAATGGCTCCAACTTAATTTGCTAACCAGTGGTTGGCAATTTTTATATTTAGTATAAAATAATCTCATGTTTTGTAATCCTGATCTACTGAATCCAGAGCCAAATTTTTCTGTTAATTTTTTGGATAATTTCTTCAGTATTTCTTTTCCATATTCAGCACGAACATTACCTTTTTGTTCGTTTTCTACTATAACTTTTCCAATCAAAAAATAAGTATTAACCAGTGTATCATTAATTTGATATACCATTTTTTCTTTATTATTAGAAATAATATTTGCTATTTCATCATACATATTATTTATTAATTTTTCATCAGCTTTAACGTTTTCTTTTACTAAAACATTATTCATTTACAGCCCTCCCCATTAAAAATATTAAATTTCAATTCATTTCTAATTTAGATTATACCATCTTTACATTTTCTTTCATAGGTTTTATTGTACATTTCTAATGACTTTTCTATGAAATATTTTTGCTTTTAATGTACCAAAATCCGAAGCACTTTTAAGCAGGATAAGGATGTATGACAACAACTCACCAGTGGCGAGTTTACAAGGATTTTCGTGTATGACATTTTTATTTTTGTATGACAATTGTAAGACAGAAAATCAAGAAAAAAGTTAAAATATTTGCTATATTTACCTATTTGTATTACGAATGTCATACAAAATTGGCCATTTCTAATAGCTAAAATATACCGATTTGTACCAAAATTTAAGCTTTCTTATGAATTACACAACTTTAGTTGGCACAAAATTGTGTACCTAAATATTAACATTTATAATATTGATTGGACTAACAGGGACTTCTATTAATCCATAATTAGTTATTTTAAATTTATCAATGATAGGTATTAATTTAAAAGGTTCATTGAAATAGTTCCCTTTGTTATATTTAAGCATAAACTTTTCATCATTAATTTGCTCTTTCTTTAATTCTTGATAATCAATAGGAAAGTTTAATTGTAATTTTTTAATATACTTCTTTATTTCTTCTCTAGTCATTGAGACTGATACTTTAATATTTATAGGTACATTATTTGCTTTTATTTCTCGGTTTCTATTGACACCACCATTATTAAAAAGATTTGCATATTCTTCAATAAATGTTTTTCTAAAAGTAATATGTTTTATTTTTGTTTCCTTGTCATTTTTAATAACATCTATATTATCAATATAACTTGTTATTAACTCTTGTTTTTCTGACATAGATAATTCATTCCATTTAGATTGGAAATTTAATTCGTAAAAGGGATTAATAAAACACTTGATACTTTCTATATCTCTTTTAAGCATCATGTCTTCAAATGTAAAATTGTATTGTTCTAGTTCTTGTTCCTCTTTGATTTTCTTCTCAATCTCAATAATTCTGTTTTCTAAATAATTTTTATCTTCTTTATATTCTTCTAAGCCAATAATTTCATTTAAATAAGCTTCCTTAAGTCTTATTATTTTATCTTTTAAAATATATAGTTCTTTAGAAAGTAATTCATTCGTATTTTCGAGTTTTTTCTTTAAAAGTGGTGCAAAGTGTTTTCTAACAATAGAATAATATTCAATAATCTCTGTTATTTCATCTATTAATAATTCTACTAGTTTATCTTCTCTAACATAGGTCTTACATTTATTACATTGATAATAAATATATTTCTTTTTACTTCCACCTGGAGCTTTACAAGCCATGATTTTATGGCAATTAGGACAAATAATCTTTTGAAAGAAGACATAATCATTTCTTCTTGTATAATTTCTTGTATTTTTTCTAGTTTGTTCTTGGCATTCTTCCCATAATTCTTTTGATACAAGTGGCTCTACAACATTTTCATAAAGAATAGGATTACCACTTCTAGTACCACTTATAAAATCACCTTTATAAAGTGGATTAGATAATATTTTTAATATGGTTGTATCATACCATTTTTTATTTAACACTTTATCTTCATTAAAAATATTAGCAATAGTTTGATATGACTTTCCTTTATAATACAAATCAAATATTTTTTCCACTATTTCACTTTCAGCAGGATTAATAATTAACTTCTTATCTTTTCTCATAAAACCTAGTGTTTTTCTGACTGGAATATGTCCATCCTTGATGGCTCCAACCATACCAAACTTTGTTCTTTCTGATACTCTTTCAATCTCAAGTTGTGATAATACAGTTAACATTCTAACAAAAAATCTTCCATTAGCAGTTGATGTATTAATATCATCCATGGCACATTCTAAACTGCAATTATACTTTTCTAATTCACTAATTAATATTTCTAAATCTCTAACACTTCTTGTTAATCTATCAAGTTTATAAGCAACAATAACATTTACCTTACCATCTCTAACACTTTCTAACATCTTTTGAAATTGTGGTCTATGTTCCATATCTTTTCCTGATATTCCTGCATCTTCATAAATACCATATATATTATAATCTCGATATTTACATAAATCTTTTAATTTTTCTTGTTGTTCAGGTAGAGAATAACCCTCACGGACTTGATCCTCTGTACTGACACGACAATAGATTGCTGCATTCTTTTTATTCATTTATTTCCTTTTCAAGAATTTAAGCATTTTACCATATTTTACTACCTACAGTTTAAATTGCAATAAACTAAATCAGCATAATTTCGCTTTTTTTCGTATTTAATTTGTATTTAAAAAGTACACTTGATAAAATGTTCTAATTCTTTTAAAGGAATAGGCCTACTTAAATCGTTAATATAAACATCTTCACACTCATTAAAGAAAAGATAAGTAGTTCCTTTTATTTCAAGTCTATGTGGCTCTATATAGGCAATATTCGTGTTTGTTAAATTAATAATACTACCATTTTCTAACTTTGTTTTAATATTATTAAACTTAAGCAAGTTATTAATTTTCTTTTCTAATACCTCATCAATTTCTAGTTTTTCTTTTACTATTTGCATAACTATCAAACTCCTTTCAAAACAAACAAAAAAGATTAACCGAAATTAACCTTTATATTTTGAAAGTCGATTTAGTTCGACTAATTTCCCTATGGTGCTTGGAAAGGGAGTCGAACCCTCATGACCGAAGTCGCAGCATTTTGAGTGCTGTGCGTATACCAATTCCGCCATCCAAGCAATTACAGAATTATTATATCATACTTTTTTTTAAATGGTATATAAAATTAATTTTTTTACTTGGAGAAAAGAATAACGATATTTATTCCTCCTCCCTATATTTTGAATGATATAAATCTTTCTCTATATCTTTTTCTTCTTTCGTACTGTCAATCAATTGAGATACATCTGGTAAAGACTCTATATTTGCAAGTCCAAAGTAATCTAAAAATTCATGAGTTGTTTCATATAAAATGGGTCTCCCCACCATATCACTTCTTCCACTTTCTTTGATGAATCCTTTTGCAACTAATTTTCTAACAAGTTGTCCACTAGCAACTCCTCTAATTTCATCTATTTGTATTCTTGTAATAGGCTGGTTATACGCAATAATAGCAAGAGTTTCTAGTGCAGCCTGACTAAGAGTATTCGTTGTTGGATTTTCCATTAACTTTTGATAGTAATCTCTGTGTTCTGATTTTGTTGTTAACTTAAATCGATTGCCTAAAAAATCAATTCGAATTCCTCTTTTATTACTTTCATATTCTTTTCTTAAATCTTTCAGTAATTGTCGTGCAGCTTCTTCTTCTAACTCTAATATTTGCTCAATTTGTTCCAGTGTTAATCCTTCTTCACCAACTACATATAATAAGCCTTCTAAAATTGCTAAGTTATCCATTTTCTACCACCTCACATACGATATCATCAAATGTATTATTTTGTGTTATCATAAGTTCTCTACTTTTAGCCATCTCTAAAATTGCTAAGAAAGTTGCTACTATATATTCTTTTGTTAAAGTTGGAAACAACTTGTAAAAAGACACTTTCTTTTCTCTTAATAAAATCATCTTAATATCATATCTCCTTGATGATACTGTTATCTCATTTTCTGTTACTTTTGTTGATATAGGTGCATCTTCTTTTTTTCTTTCTATAAATCTTTTTAACGCTTCTACCAAATCATTAATATCGATATCTAATCCAATATTACTATCTTCCTGCCTATATTCTGTTAAATTACTAGCAGGTTTGGTATAGATAGCTCTTCTAATACTTTCTTTTTCTTTTAATTCTTGCGTTATTTTTTTATAAGCCTCATATTCTAATAATCGATTGACCAACTCTTCTCGAGGATCTATTTCTTCTTCTTTTTCTATTTTCTCTTTTTCATTCGGAAGTAACATCTTTGATTTAATTTCAATCAATTCGGTTGCCAAAACAAGATACTCACTGGCAATCTCTAAATTCATGGATTCCTGACTATCAAGATAAGCTAAATATTGTTCTGTTATTTTTTCTATTTCAATATCAAAAATATCCATCTTATTTTCTTTTATTAAATGAAGTAATAAGTCTAATGGTCCTTCAAATTCATTTATTTTTAAATCTAAATCCATATTGTCTACCTCCATTTACTTTCAGTATATCACGAATAGCTATATAGCAAAAGAAAAAGATTTAGTTTATAGATGTTCTAAATCCTCATTATCTTGAAAGAAAATATTGGTGTTTTCTTCTTCTAAATCCTTTTCATCTTCCTCATCTTCTATATCTTCTATCTCGTTACTTGATAAATCTAATTCTCCATTTTGGTACTCTTCAAGAATTTCTTTTAAAGATTCTTTAAATTCTTTTTCTTCTTCATCTTCATACCCTATATAAAATATTTCTTCTATTTGATCATGATTAAACAGACATATTTGATTCGATGTTAAATAACCTTCTGGATAGATGCAACCACAATAGTCATAAATCTTTGTTTTATCATCATCCGATATGGAACAAAAACCTGTTATCATTGCCTTTTTCGTTCCGCCACTTAATAAAACAACAGATCCAATGGGTAAAAATTTATCTCTCTTTTCCATATAATAGCTCTCCTTATTCCTAATTGAAATTAGAATTTATTTCTTCAAATGCTTTATCATTCGAAAAATCATCCTCGTCATCATCAAAATCATCTGGATCAATGTAAGTTTCTTCTATTTCATCATTTGTGTTATCGGTATATAAATCATCTACACTATTTTCAGAAACATCCGTATAAACACTACCAGCAGGTCCTGAGTATTCATCTTCATCTTCTGCATATTGAGCAGAATCAATATATTGACTGTCCTCATCATAGTCTTCTGAATCATCGTAATCTTCTGACTCATTTCTATTTTTTAAGTATCTAACTCCTGCGACTGCTGCTGCTCCTGTTGCAATGGTACCTAATCCTAATGGTACTGCCACTCCTAAACCACCTGATTTTTTCGGTTTTTCTACTTCTGTATCAGTATCAATAGTAGTAACTTTATTTTCCTTTTTAGGCAATTCATCAAAATCATCATCTAAATCTGCTGGAATATCATCGCCTGCATTTCCCTGTTGAGCATCCGAAATATTTTCATTTCCTTCTACTTCGATATCACTGTTTGCAGAATCATTATTTCCGGATGAAGTCTCATTTCTTGCACCATAATTAGAATTATTATTACTATCATTGTTAGTATTATTAGTACTAGTTTGATTATTGTCTTCCACAGGATTACTTGGTTGTTCTGGTTTTGTATTCGTATCATCTACACTTGCAACCACATCATTATTATTACTATCCTGTGTGTTATTATTATTGTTGTTATTATTGGTATTATCATTCCCATTATTATTTACATTAGAATCTGTATTATTTCCATCAATGGTATCACTTGGTTTTCTATTTTCATTTTTATCTATAGTAGTTGTATTATTATTTTTATTTGTATCCTTATCTTTATTACCATCTTTTCCTACATCTACGATATTCTTCTCTTTCATCTTATTTAAAGAAACTGCTTTATTGTTTTTGTATTTCACACTATATCCTAGTTTATTTACATAAGCTTTTGCTTTTTTCTTTCCAATTGCTGATGCTAATAAAGTGTACGTAGCTACTGCAGAGGCATCCCCTTTTTTTAGAGCCTTCTTTAGTTTTTTCTTTAAACTAGCTACTGTCGTAGCTTTAGAAGTTGTTTTCTTTACCACCTTAGCATTGGTAGCTTTTGTTGCTTTAGTAGATGTACTCGCTTTTGAAACAGTAGAGGCAACTGTGACTGTTGCTACCTTACTAGTATTATCTTTCTTTTGTTTTTCTTTTTTACTTTTTATTTTTTTAATACTTGCAATAACAAGAACACTTTTTGCATTAGATTTATAGGTTGCTTTGTAACCAGATTCTTTCAACATTTTTGTAACTAATTCACTCTTACCATTTTTTGCTAATTTATTTAACTTTTTAATTGCTACTTCTTTTTCACCTGATTTAAGTGCCTGTGTAGCTTGATCCCATTGTTTTGCTGTTTTTGCGTAATCTTCTATATAAGACTTTTCGAATAGCAAACATTGATTAGCTTGATTTAAACATACTTGCAATTGATGTGTAAAGGATTGAATTATGTTAATATTATCGTTATTAGATTCTTTGTTATTTTGATCCAACGATTTATTTACGTATCCATTTGCATTTTCGAGATTTCTTTGTATTTTATTAATAGTAGCGTAGATATCACCTGATATTTTCACTGAATTTTTTGACATAAATAAAATCTCCTCTCAAAATTAATGTGATGCAAAATCTTCCCAGGTTTTGGAATTACTTCTCCCACTAGAACTACTAGATCCTACATATTTTATTGTAAAAGCTTTTAGTTGTTCTAGTTTTTTAGAAAAGTTCATGCACTCTTTTTTTAAATTAATAAGCAAACTAGAAGTCTCCATTAGACGTTTCTTATAGCTTTCCATTTTATCTTTACCACCAACGACTATTTTGGTACCATTCGTTTTTTTTGAAGCCTCGTCCAATTCTTCTTTTGCATTTGTAATATTTTTAGCAATACTATCCTGTAGGGTTGTAGAATATGCTATTAAATTTTTTATAACCCCATTTAGATAAGTTAAACAAGGATTAAGTTGATTATCAATGATGTTTCCTATCTGTTGCTTAATATAATATCCATCTCCTAAACCAATTTCCATAAACCTTTCCAGAACATTATCGCTTTGAATTTTCGCATTTATTTTAGAACCATAATCAATACCTTTAATATTTTCATTAATTATCTTTACTTGTTTTTTTATATCATTAATAATTTGTTGATTATGTTTTTCATCCTGGTCATTATATTTACCAGTTTTTCCCGTTGCATCTGTTTTAAAAGCAATATTAATTTTATCCAACGTACCCATAACTATAAAGTTATTATAATCATCTAAAATCTGATTATAGGCTTTTTGAATGTTATTCATTTTTGTTCCAAATTCATAATTATTGACAATTGTTGATAATTGTTGAATATCACTCTCTAATTTTAAATTTTTATTTTTGATAGACATCCTTTTTATCTCTCCTTTCCTAGTACATTGCAACTAAAAGAAATATACCAACTTCTTCTACTTGCAATATACTGCATATAAAAATGCAATATATTTTTATTAGTTTGCGGTTTGATCAAATTGTTGATGTGCTCTGTAACTATCATCAATTTTATTAGCATATTGATTAATTAGTTGTACAAAACTATCAAAATCCGCTGCGGATTTATCCCACTTTTGTTTAAAATCGTTAGCTCTTTGTCCTGACCATCTATTTTCTACACCAACATTTTCTTTGATAATCGCATCACATTTATTTAAATAATTTTTCACTTTATTTGCTTCTTCTTGAATATGTTGCATTGTTGTTTTTGCTTGTTCATAGTCAAAATTTCTAACTGCCATGTGTCATCCTCCTTTATTTCTTATCTCAATGAATTGATTGCTCTATCTAAATCGTCAGCTGCTGTTGTTAAGCTTTTTGAAAATTCATTGATTAATCTTCCTAATTCTTGCAAATCAGGTCTACTTTTACTTGTATATTTTGCCTTTAGCTCATCGTAGGCTTCATCTCCCCAACATTCTGCTAAAGTATTGGTAATTAAGTTATCAATTTCTTCGATTGACGTAGCATATTTTTGTTCTTCACTTGCTACATCAGCTGCTGCATCTCTCATTTTTTCTGTATCTGCAGTCATTTCTTCACCTCCTAATATTTTTATAATAAGAATACCTTACCCTTCTGTTATTCGTATATTCTTACATTTTCATCATAACTTGTAATTTTTAAAAAAGCAATAAAATCGATTTAATTTGACATATTTCCACTGTAAAGTTTTCTTTCCAATGTAAATTTGCTATAATATACTTGGTGATAGTAATGAAAAACTTTAACGAAATTGATGAAGCATTTACTTGTGAAAAATGTGGTTTCAAGGTCGATCGACTAGGTTATTCTTGTCGAGACCATTGTCCTAATTGTTTGTATTCCAAGCATGTTGATATCAATCCAGGAGACCGAAAAAATAAATGTAAAGGTTTATTAGCACCAATTGGTATTACAAAGTTTAAAGATACTTTTAAAATTATTTATCGTTGTGAAAAGTGCGGTAAAGAGCATAAAAATGTTTTAGCAAAGGATGACAATATTAATAAAGTAATCACTTTATCTGTTGTTAAATAAAGTTACTTTTGCTATTTACTAAATGATTAAATAATGGTTTAATGAGAAAAAGGAGATAGAAATTATGGATAGAATTACAAGACTTACTAAAGAGTTAGATACCATTAAAAAGAAAAGGTAGAAGCAGAAAAACGCATTAAAACTTTGGACGAACAATATCAACAGAATTATATAGAAATAACAAAAGCTTATCATGATTTTTTTGATAAAAAGAGAAACCAAGAATTTGTTTATTACCAAAAGTTCCCTAGTATAGAGTCTGTAGATATTTACATTTATAATTCTTCTGAATATTTTCCTCTTTACTAGGAGGGAAAACTAAATGTAGCGGAACTTGCTGAAGTGATTCGACATCTATATCAATTCCATACAGGAAAAGATTACCAAATACTTACCATTGGAACAACGGAAACGGATATAGAACCAGTATATGGTAGAAAGTCATATCATACTATTCCTCATCTAAACATATTAATAGGTAGTGAAAAGGCATTAGCACCTTATCAGGAATTAAGTGGAACACACACAAATGATGATATGGCTTACACTAATATATATTTTGGATATAAAAAAGATTTAATCAATATTGATACAGAAAAATATGATGGAGATGCCGAATTCGATATAGAATGTTTAACAGGAAGGATTTTCGATAAAAAAGGAAAAATAAATTATTACAACCCAACTTATGAATACTATGATACTTTTAGTCCAAGTGCAGAAAAGCAAGTATTCTCATCCGATATAAGAGTAAACTTAAGAAGTTCTCTTTGCAAAATAAAAGGGATAAAAGATGTTTTTGATTTTAAAATACATCCTTCTGACTCTTACATTGCAAAAACTCTGATAAGTATGATTATCTATAAAAGAAACAATCAAATTAAGAATTTCTCTTCCGAAGATTACAATCATATTTTCAATGTTCTTTATGGAGAAAATGTGAATATTATTGGGGGATGCTGAAAGAGATATTCCAAAACAACTTCGCTATATACCAAATAAAAAAAAGTGGTCGTTAGAAATCTTCCACAGAAAAAGTGAACAATCTATGCTCCCTTTTTTATTTGCTATAAAAATATTTTTATATAACTTATGCTATCTTCCCCCTCGTTTCACTTTTTAACATCGGTTGATATACTAAAGTACTATTTTCCATAATATCTAATAACTCTAAATTAAGACTACTTTCTTTTAATGAATTAAGATTATGATCCAACATATACTTTACTGGTTCAATTCCTAATTCCACTTTTTTCTGATTTTGATCATAAAAGCAATATAAAGAAGAGTTCTCTTCGTTATCTAACTTTAGTGAATACATCATAAAATATTCCCTACTTCCATTATTTTCTTTATAGACAGTGTGTCTATTGATTCTACTTCTTTCATCTCCACTTGTAAAAATATATTTCTCTAATTGGTCCATAAAATTTTTATTTTCTATAAATCCAGTTAGAGAAGTAGTTAGACTAGGAATGGCTCTAAACATATAATTGAATTTATAAATCATCATTTCATTTTTTAATTCCTTAAATTTGGTAATATCCATACTACCAATGTATTTTGCTCCCTCTCTTTCTACGTTTAGATTTGCTTCTTTATTTATTAGACTTTTAAAAGCAGTTTCATGAATTGCCTTTCTAACTGGAGTATCAATTCTTTTCGTATTTATTGCTTCTACCAAAATATCTTTATGTTTCTCATAATTATCATCTATTACTTTTAACTTTTCTAATTTTTCATCTAATGATTTTTTATCGTCTTGTATCAATTCTAATAACGTCAAATAATAATCTTGATAAACATCACTAGTTCTGACAATATTGGTACCCATTCTGGTCACCATTTCAACACTTAGTCTTGATAACAGTTCATCTGTATAAATACCACTTTTTAGATAACCTAGACGAGTCGCCATTTCCTTAATATAGTTGTCTGACATACTGTCAAATGACATTTTGTCAATACCATGATAATTTTCACTCCAACAAAAGCTTTTTAAAGAAAATCCCATTTGGATTCGATAAAAATCAGGGATTGGATTAATTAAGTATTTCTTATTATCATTTTCATACACTAATGCCCAATGATTGAATTTTACTTCCATATCATTTTCCACTTCTAATGGATAACAATTTAGTCCTAATTCTTTTGCCATTTCACTATATAGGTGAACAACACTTCTACAAATCACCTCACAGTTTTCAATTCTTTTATAATTCTCATAAATTTCATTTTGTCTTTCTAAATCACCATGATAGAAAAATTCTACATTTTTTGAAAGAAACATTCCCATCTCATATACTAAACTTAACATTTTCTCATCATTGGTAAGATTTTCTTTCCTCTTGATATCCTCTATTACCTGTTGACGTTTTTCCTCTAATTCTATTTTATCTTTTCTTTCCACTACTACGATCAATCCCTTCATTTTGTCTATAATAATTTGTTAATCCTTCATTATATTGCATACCAATAGATGCATAATCAAATATATTATCTACTGGTGAAAGTGCAACATTTTCATTTAGATTCTTCCTATCCATAGAAGTTTCATAGAAACTATATAGACCATTTTTTCTTTCTACGGAAATTATTACTTTGTCTTGACTATTATTTAGTGTATAAACTCGTACCTTACTCATTTTCTTCTCCTTCTTTTTCATGCTATTTTTCTTTCTATTTTATAATGATTAATTCTATCTTATCATAATTTATAACGAGAGAAAACATTATGACACGATTAGACACTCTTATTTTACTTATATTGCAATTAGTACAATTTCTGTTGGAAAAATATGATTTCCATAATATCTTAAATAAAACTGATAACTAGAATCCATTTGATAAATCATTTTTGGTATCTTATATAAATCTTCATGGTTATGATAAACTGAAATTAAAAGTTTTGGGTGTTCCTTCTCAATATGTTTTCTACATCCTTCTAATGCTTTTTCTTCATATCCCTCGATATCCATTTTTATCATAGTAACATCCTCTAGAATATCTTCATCAATACTAACTGCTTCAATCTTTTCTCTACCATCTTCTACTACTTGATTTGCGGAATTATCGACTTCACTATAATTAAAATACAATACTTCATTTTTATCTGAGACTGCTTTATTCTTTAAATAAATATTAGATAAATACTTAAACTCTTCTTTTGCTTTCTCAAAACTTTCTTTTGTCACTTCATAACCATATATCTTGTCATAACAATCTACACCATAAGTATTTAAATAAGAAGAAATCGTATCTCCAGTATAACATCCTAAATCTACAAAGACTTCCTTTGAATCACATTTTATTAAATCTAGGTCAAAGTAATGACTATAATTTGTCTCCATACTAGTACTTAACGTATTAAAATCAAATTGATACCAATTGCTTAAGATGGCAACTAATATTTTTTTAGAACGATAATCCTGTAATTTATTATACAATATCGAATAATCATTCATATGTTCTTTTAAAGACTTTGCTCTTAGATACAATTCTTCATACATACCATTCTTTCGATCTAACTTTCCCCAATAAGAAAACTTTTTAAAATAATCTTCTAAGGAGTCTTGAATAGAAACAGGAATTGCTAAATAATTATTTTTAATTTCTTGATAGACTTCTTCTAGTGTTTTACTAGAAATTTTCTCCTTTAATTCTTGAAATTTTTTATCTACATTATTCATAACATCACCTCTATTCATTCTACGATGGCAATGATTTAATTATGCTTTTTGTATAGAATGTTCTGATTTGGTAAAAACTATAATGGTGATACGATGAATGATATATATGATGTAATAATAATAGGAAGTGGTATGGTAGGAACCATGAGTGCCTATTTATTAAAAGACTCAGGTAAAAAAATACTTTTGCTTGAAAAAAACAAGGAAGAGAAAAATGCTACTGCTAAATCTACAGGTAAAATCAGTTATCTACAAAAAGATATTTATCAAAAGTTAGAAAAATACCATGATAAAGAAACTTGTAGAAACTATTTTAATTCCCAATATGAGGCAATGGAAGAAATTGTTAACATCATCAAAAAAGAAAAAATAGAGTGTGGATTAGAGAAAGTAGATACTTACCTTTTTACCATAGAAGAAAAGAATAAAAAAAAGATAGAAAAAGAAAAAAAGATATTAGAAAATTTTGGAGTAGAGTGTTTCTCTTCAGATTCTTTACCCATTCCATATCCGATTCATTCTGCTTTCTATGTAAAAGATAATTATGTGTTTTATCCATTTGAATTTCTAAAAGAGTTAAGAAAAATTGTTTCGAAAAAGATAACAATAAAAGATAAAACATTAGTAACCAATATCAAGAAAAAAGAAAATTATTATTTGCTTACGACAGATAACGGTAATTACAAAGCAAAAAAAGTAATGGTTGCAACTCACTATCCCTTCTTTTTAATAAAAGATTTGATTCCACTAAGGGCTTACGTAAAACAAGAATATATCACCACAGGAAAAATCAAAGAAGATTACCAGTTTAGTGCCATCAACATTGAAAAAGAAACCGAATCGATTCGAATGGATCATCATCGCCTATTTTATATTGGTAAAAGTAATAAATGTACCGATAAAAAGTGGACTACTACCAATATCCAAAAAAACGAAAGTATGGTTTCTAGTCATTTTCAGCTTAGTGAAATGAATTCCTATATGAACCAAGATTTAATTACCAATGATTCCTTACCTTTTATTGGTTCGGTTGATAAAGATGAGAATAATATATTTATTGCATCTGGTTTTAATGCATGGGGAATGACAAATGGAGTATTAGCTTCTATGATATTATCGGATATTATCTTGGGAAAAGAGAATCCATACGAAAATCTCTTCCGAGTGAAACGAATGTCACTTATGGGAACCCTTCAAATGATGATGAACGGAATCTTAGAAGCCAAAGCTTATCTGAAAAATATTTTTTATCAACCAAAGAAAATATATAAAGTAAAAATGAATGGGAAAAGTTATTATGTTTATGTCGATGAAAATCATCAAAGACACTATATAGAAACAAAGTGTCCGCATTTAAAATGTAATTTACTTTTTAATCAAGAAGAAAAAACATGGGATTGTCCTTGTCACGGTTCTAGATTTGATATGGATGGAAATCTACTAGAATCTCCAAGTAAAAAATATATAGGAAAAGAAGAAAAAGAATAGACTTATCAGAAAAGCTATTCTTTTTATTTATAATAAATGATTATGATGACCTCTTTTTAAGAAATACTTTCGAATCATATCAATTGGAATTACCGATAGAGAAAACCATATCGTAATTACTAATTCTTTTGGTAACAATCCGTAGGAACGAAACATTCCTCCACCAAAATAAACGATTGCTAATTGAACGATAATAATAAATCCAATTACCACTAGAAATGTCTTATTTTTTAAAATTCCTGAAAAAATATTTGATTTTGTCGTTCTTGCATTAAAACTATTGAAAATACCAACAAAGATAAATAAAGTAAAAAAGGCTGTCATTAAATACTTATCGTTTTCTCCACTTCGATATAGGCTTCTAACAAAATCACTTTTCAAGAAAAAGATACATAGAAGAGAAGAATAAATTCCGGTAAAGATAATTTCACTATACATATATTTGTTCATAATATTTTCTTCTCTTTTTTTGGGTCTTTCCAACATATATTCTTTGAGTGGTGGTTCATAAGAAAAAGCAATTCCTGCGAGAGTATCCATAATCATATTAATCCATAACATTTGGATTACAGTAACAGGGGTTTCTACTCCAATAAAAGGACCGATAATAGATAGGCTAATGGCACATAGATTGATGGTTAGTTGGAAAATAATAAATTTTCGAATACTTTTAAAAATCGTTCTACCATAAAGAATCGCTTTGGAAATGGATAAGAAATTATCATCTAAAATTATAATATCACTAGCTTCTTTACAGACTTCTGTTCCACTTCCCATAGCAAAACCAACATCTGCTTTTTTTACTGCAGGGGCATCGTTCACACCATCTCCAGTCATTCCTACTACTAGTCCTAATTCTTCTGATAACTTCACTAATCTACTTTTGTCTTTTGGTAAACTTCTAGCTACTACTCTCAGTTTTGGTAATATTTCTTTCACTTTTTGATCTGTCATCGCATTTAATTCTTTACTTGTTAAAATAAGATCATTAGCATTTTCTATAATTTTAGCCTCTTTGGCAATGGCAGTAGCCGTTTCTTTATTATCTCCTGTAATCATAACCGTTTGTATTCCGGCTTTTTTTACGAGTTCCACTCCTTCTATCGCTTCTTTACGAATCTCATCTTTGATAAATAAAAACCCAATTAACGTTAAGTTATCAATTTCTAAACAGCGAAAGCTGTCATTATAAGCTAATAAGATGACACGAATACCTTTTTGTGCTTCACTTTCTATTTTCTTTTGAAGAGAATCTTTTTCTTTTAATTCCTGTTTTTTTCCATCCTCTGATAAAAAGTACCTACAATGAGATAGTAATACCTCTGGAGCTCCTTTGATATAATTTGTTTTTCTTTGTTTGTCAATACAAACAGCAGAGTATTTATTCTTACTATTAAAACTAGTTACTTCTAACTTTTTATAAGCGAAAGTCTCTGATGTACCAATATATTCTAATATTGCTCGATCCGTTATGTTGCCACCAATAATTTCTTTTCCATTATGATTACTATCATTATTATAAAGACAATTATTTTTGACTTCTTCATATAATCCTTTATATTCTTCTAGCTCCTTTTTCTCTTGATAAATTCTTTTAGAACCACTCATAAAACTAGTTACTTGTAATTTACCTTTGGTAAGGGTTCCCGTTTTATCCGTAAATAAGATATTAAGGCTACCTGCTGTTTCAATACCAACCATTTTTCTGACTAACACATTATTCTTTAACATTCTTCTCATATTAGAAGATAATACGAGGGTTATCATCATAGGAAGTCCTTCTGGAACGGCTACTACAATAATAGTAACACTTAAGGTTAAAGCATAAATAATATAAGAAAATAAAAGATGAAAGTTTGTAACCGTTTCTCTTATTTTTACGATATCAAATTGATTATTTACCACAATTTCTCCAAATAAATAAGAAACACTTACTAAAATAGCGCTGATATAACCAATTCGACTAATAATCTTCGCTAGTTCTCTTAATCTATTTTTTAAAGGACTTTCTGGTGGTTTTTCTTGCAATTCTTTTGCCATATGTCCATAAAAAGTGTTATCACCAACCTTTTTTACTAACATATAAGCATTATTTTGATAGACAACAGTACCTCGATAAACTTGATTATCCGTAGAAACCGTCTTATGAATTTCTTTTGTTTCTCCATTCATACTGGATTCGTCCACATAGAGTTCTCCTTCTACCAGGATACCGTCTGCAGGTATTTTATCTCCTACTTGTAAAAGAACCAAATCTCCTACTACCACTTCATCGATTGGAATTTCTATGACTTTTCCTTCTCTTTTTACTTTACAATTAATTTTAGAAGATTCTTCTTGAAGTTTTTCAAAAGCTGCCTCACTGCCATATTCTGATATAGTAGAAATAAAAGAGGCAATAAAAATAGCAATGACAATTCCTAATGTTTCAAACCAATTAAAATCTTGAAATAAAAATACCGTTTTAATTGCTAAAGCAATTAGCAGTATCTTAATAATAGGATCTCCCAATGTTTCTAAAAAAAGAGAGAAAAAACTATTTCTTTTTTGACCACTAATCTGATTACTACCATGTTTTTTTCTGCTTGCTAGTACTTCTTTGTTACTAAGACCATTTCTCATATATTTCCTCCTAGAAAATGATATGAGTCTAACTCTTTCTTTTACACAAATAGAAGACTACAATAATTTACATTATTTTTTTTTTATGATAAAATACTGAATAGGTGAATTATATGACTAGTGTATCAAAAAAAGTAGCTCTCAGTAATAAAATACATCCCTATTTTTCAGGATTTTCTTCTGATTTAATGTTTTGGGCTGCCATTAACACTCTATTTTTAACAACGGTAAAACATTTAACTGCTTCTAATATTAATCTTATGATATCCATTGGAATGTTAGCCTCCATTATCAGTAATTATTTCGTATTAAAAATCATTAAAAAAATAGGAAACATTTCTTCCATTCGATTAGGGGTTTTTCTGTTATTAATCGCTTGTCTATTGATTACTTTTTCCAATTCTTTTTTTTGGATTGTGATAGGAGAAATTATTTATGAAGTATCTTTTCTTTTTAAGAATATGGATAACCTTGTTTTAAAGGAAAATTTAGCTTATGAGAAAAAGGAAGAGGAATATATAAAATACCAAAATAAGAGTTTGCTGATTTACTCTGTTATTACCATGATTATTTCGTTCTTTTCAGGGCTTATCTTTAATATGAATGCTTATTTACCAATGGCGATTGCCATCACTTTCTGTATTCTTAATATTATTCTATCTTATCTATTATATGAACAGAAAGGAAATCATTCTAAAAAAGAAGAAAAAACTCCTATGAAAAAAAGCGCTTCAAAACTTCCACAAATTGTTTGTTTATTAATACTTTTATTTGGAATTACCTATTCTCTTATTGAACTATGCCAACGAAACGGTAAAATACTGATTCAATATTCTCTTTCTGACTTTATATCCAATCATAAAGTTGCTATCTATCTTTCTGTTATCCTTACCATATCTAGAGTGGCAAGAGTTCTTTCCAACTATGTTTTTCCAAAAATATATGCCAAACTAAATCATAAAATTATGATAGCGATTGAGGGCATTTTGTTATTTTCAATTGGTTCTATGATAATAGGAAGTATTCTTCCGAATTTTACGATAAAGGTAATCATTATGGCGATTGGATTTTCATTTCTTCTAGTGATTCGAGATCCTCTTGATTGTTATATACGAACGGAGATTTTGAATCATTGTGCAGAAGAAAAACAACAAGATGCACTAAGTAACCTGATTTTAGCGAGAAAAATAGGAAACTTTTCTTTTAGTGGATTAGCTTCTCTCGTATTGCTGAAGCTTAATATTGTTTGGGTGATGGTATTCCTTTTTGTCATTGCGATTCTTAATATTATCGTTGTCAAAAAAACATATTGTTTCTTAACTGAAAAAGAACCTGTTATGAATTAAACTCCTAGGGTTCCTTTTTTATTTCATTAATCGCTCTATTATTCTTTCAATCTTTTGTTTTAATTCCTCTTCCTTTACGCTTAATAACAATTTCCTATCTTTCATTAAGACTTCCCCATTAATAATGGTCGTATCTACGTTACTAGGCAGAGTATTATGAACTACATTTGTAATAAGGTCAACCGTTGGGTAGGTTTCTATTTGATTCCTATCTAAAATAATAAGGTCTGCTTTTTTCCCTTTTTCAATACTACCAACTAAATGATCTACTCCTAATGCTTTTGCTCCATGGATCGTTGCCATTTTTAATACTTCGTAAGAGGAAAAGATGGTTGGATTTTTCTGTTTCCCTTTTTGAAGAAGATCCGTTATAGACATATGGTAAAATAAATTCATATTATTTCCACTACCTTGTCCATCCGTTCCTAAACAAACATTTACATAATCCCTATATTTTGAAATATCCGCAATCCCACAGCCAAGATTTAAGTTACTTATTGGATTATGCACAAAACTAACTTCTTTTCCTTTTAATTTTCTTAATCCATCGTCTGAAATAAAAGTGGCATGTGCTAGTATTAATTTATTTCTCAAAAGTCCCACTTCTTCTAATGCTTCTACTGGATCTTTTTGATACATTTTCTTTATTTTTTCTACTTCTTCTATATTTTCACAAAAATGAATATGAAAAGGCAAATTTAGTTCCAAAGCTAAATCACTACATCTTTTTAAGTAGTCTTTACTGCAAGTATAAAAAGCATGAGGAGCTACTGAAAAAGAAATTAAAGGATGATTTTTGTTTTCTTCATACAATTTTCGAAACGTTTCTATTCTTTTTTCCCCATTACCATCACTATCCATTAAACAATTACTAAATAAACTCCTCACCTTTGTCTCTTTCAATGCTTTGATACTACCATCACAATGAAAGTACATATCATTACTCATTGTGGTTCCTGTCTTAATCATTTCAATACAAGAAAGTAGAGTAGAATAATAAACGTCATCAACGGTTAAATTGTCTTCAATTGGCCAAATCTTTTTTGTTAACCAATCATCTAGATTCAAATTATCGTTGGTTGCTCTAAAAATACTCATTCCAAGATGAGTATGAGAATTAATTAGTCCAGGCATTACTATTTTACCTTTCGCATCGATTATCTCATCACTTGGTCCTTGATAATTCGGTAACACTTCTTTTATCGTATCCTCTTCGATAACAATATCTAGCGTTTCATATTTCTTTTCTCTTTTTTCATCCATGGTTATTACCGTACCATTTTTTATTACTTTCATCATCTTATCACCACTTTTATTATAGCAATAACGCCTTCCTTTCTACAAGTGTATTTCTCATTTTTTTCATATGCTATCATAATTTATGTAACAAAAAAAAGACCATTAGTCTTCAATCATAATCGTCTTTTTTACTTCTTTTTTCTCTTCTTCTATTGGAACAGTAACCTCTAAGATACCATTTTTAAATTTTGCTTTTACTCTATCTTCTGTAATATCTCCTACATAAAAACTTCTTTCACATTTTGAAACAACATGTCTTTCACGGCGAACATATTTCTTTTCCTTATCTTCTACAGAATCCTCTTTTTTAGAAGCTTGGATTTTTAAGTATCCATTTTCTAGTTCCATATTAATGTCTTCTTTTTCATAACCTGGGATATCCATCTCTATGATGTAGTTTCCTTCCTTTTCATAAATATCACATTTCATTAGTTTATCAAACTTTTTTGGAGCATCTAACTCGTCAAAAAAATTATCAAAAAATATTCTACTTGGTAACATAATTACCACTCCTTTCATTTAATAGTCTAACACGTCTTTTAGCAGTTGTCAAGCGCGAGTGCTAAAATAAATTGAATTAAATTGTGTTATAATAATAGTATGTACAAATATATTAATATTATAAGTAAGTATGATTGGAGGTAGTGATTATGTCTTATATAAGAAAAGTAGAAGTATCTCATTCGTCCAAAAGATTATCTCTATCAAAACATGATTTAGATAATATTCAAAGAAATAATGTGTATCCTAGAACATTCGATCCATCTATTATTCAACAAAATGATTTTCTAAACGTTTTAGAAAAAGAATATGAGAAAGTAAAACGTAAATAATTCTTGAAAACTAATTTACTATACCTTTTAAATATGATATTATACTAATATGATAGAGTAGAGAGGTGTATTTGAATGAATAATGCATTTAAAATTCTTTTTTCTTCTGAATTAATAGGATCGATATTAACTATTTTAATAAGTATCGTAGTATTTTATTTAATCAAAGAAAGTACCGTTGAATACATTGCAAGAAAAAGAAAAAAGGCAGATGGAAAACAGAAAAAGAGACTGACTCTTCTAAATTTATGCGTTAGTGTTTTGAAATACATCATATTTATTATTGATATTGTTATTATTTTAGGAATATTTGGTATAAAAGTAACCGCATTTTTAGCAGGATTAGGTATTTTTGGTATTGTTATTGGACTAGCTTTACAGGATTTATTAAAAGATTTTATTGCAGGTATTTTTATTATTTTGGATACCCATTATAGTGTAGGTGATTATGTTTTTATTGATGACTTCAAAGGAGAAGTTATTAACGTAGGTTTAAAAAGTACAAAAGTAAGAGATTATAGTGGAGATATTCGAATTTTTTCTAATCGAAACATTAATAAAGTAATCAATTGTTCTCAGGCAAATTCAAAAGCTGTTGTTTTTTTCACTTTTAATAGTGATGAAAACTTATTAACTTTAGAAAAAGCAATGGAAACATTAATTAAAAGATTAAAAGGAAAATTACCAGATTCCTTAGCAGATCCTCAATATAAGGGAGTAGTAGAATATAAAGACTCTAAATTAGTTCTTAAAATGACTTGTGATGTGAAACCATTAAAACAATATAAAACAGAGAATCTAATATTAAGAGAAGCTAAAATATTATTTGATGAATGTAAAATAAAAATTAAATAATGAGTGTAACCTTGTGTTATGCTTTTTTTATGCAAAAGTTTTTCGAAATAAAGATAAATTATGATATAATGATAGAGAAAGGAGTATAAGATGAAACAAAAATTTTTATATTTACTAATGGCAGTTATTTCTTTGTCTTTTTTATTAAATCCAAAAGCAGTCAATGCAGAGGTGGAGGTTACTAACTTACAAGAAGCAATTGATGAAGAAATTCAAGTATTTGGTAGTGCTGGCGGATATGATGAATATGTAAATAAATTAAAAGAAGCCGATTTATCAAATTATAAAGAGGATAAAAATAAAGTTAATGTTTACCTATTTAGAGGTAGTAGTTGTGGGCATTGTTTAGATGCCGTTGTTTACTTTTCTAGTATTGTAGGAGAGTTTGGGCAATATTTTAATTTAAAATCATATGAAGTTTGGGCAAATAGTGATAACTCTGATTTAATGCAGAAAGTGGCTAATAAACTAGATGACGAGGTTAATGGTGTTCCATATATCGTCATTGGTAATAAAAGCTGGAGTGGATTTACAGAATCCTATGGCGATGAGATGAAAGAAGTGATCAAAGAACAATACGATAAAGATAGCAAAGATCGTTATGATGTTATGAATAAACTAGATTCGAAAGAGGATTCTAGTGTTGCTGGTGATGTTATCGCTGTTATTGTGATTCTTTTAGTAGTTGGTGCTGTTACATTTGGGATTGTTTTTGCAAGAAAAAAGGCATCACAATAAGGATACCAAGATATTTTATAAGTAGATGTATTCTAAGAAGATAATAGAATGCTCTACTTTTTTTATATATACATTAGAATTGTTACGGAATGATTAAAGTTTGACCAATTTGAAGAACGGAAGAAGATAAGTTGTTAGCTTGAATAATATCATTGACGGATACGTTATACTTTCTAGAGATACTCCATAGTGTATCTCCAGATACACTTTTTATGTAACATTTTTAAATGTAAATATAATATCTATCGTTTTATCCTGATAGATATAAATCTTTTCTACCAAATTTATTATCAATTGTCTAGTTAGATTTTCTAATGATAAAAATTCATTTATATATTTTTCTATTTGTTTTTTGTCTTGTTTTTTAGATTCACTATTCTCATTTTTAAGATTATCAATAATTGACTTATTATTTGCTATTTCTTGCTTTAGATTTTCACTTATTCTTATGTATTGTTCTTCATCAATAATACCTTTTAACATATTAATATAGTTCTTATCTAAATTATTGATTAATTTATTATTTGCTATTTCTAAACTCTCAATTTGTTTTTTAATCTTTAAAGCATTATCTTCGAACTCGATATTACCAATAGAATCTTTTACTTTATTTCTATCTAAATACTTATTACAAACACTTCTAATTTCTTCTAAAATAACTTTTTCTAGAGTCTCATAATTATTTGTATGAGTCGTGCAAACATGATATTTAGAATAGGTCCTATAATAATCACAGGTGGTATAACTTCTACCAGTTTTAGTTTGATATCTAATAGTTATACGATGTTTACAATCTCCACAATATAAAAGTCCATCAAGTAAATAAAATCTTTTCTTCTCTGGTCTTTTAACATTTTTAGGTAAAAGTGTTTGAACATAATTAAAAGTATCCCTATCAATAATTGCTTCATGAGTATTTTCTACTATTATAAAATCATTTGGATTATTTTTAACTGTCTTTTTAAGTTTATAATTAATCTTTTTAGTCTTACCTTGAACTGTATCACCAACATATATTTGATTAGTAAGAATTGATTTTATAGTGGTATCTACCCATACTCCATATTCTTGTGATATACAATTATTATTTATACATTTTGTATTCCAAACATAATTGTAATAAGATGATGGAGTTTTTATTTTTCTTTTTGTAAGTTCTTGTGCTATATAATGATAGGTATTACCCTTTAATGCTAAATCAAATATTAATTTAACAGTTTCTGCTTGTTCTTCATTAATTATTAAATGATTCTTATTTATTGGATCTTTCATATATCCAAAAGGACACCTACCAGATACATATAGTCCTTCTTTCATTCTAGAGTGCAAACTAGTTTTAACTTTTTTAGAAATATCTTTAGCATACATATCATTCATTATTGCTTTAAATGGTGCTATATCATTATTAGTATTATCTATAAATGTATCTATTCCATCATTGATAGCAATATACCTAACATTTTTATTTGGAAAAAACTTCTCAATTAACTCTCCAGTACCTATATAATCTCTACCAAGTCTTGACATATCTTTAGTAATAACCATATCAATTTTTCCAGATTCGATATCCTTAATCATTTTTTTAAATGAAGGTCTATCAAAATTTATTCCAGTAAAGCCATCATCAACATACTCATCTATTAAATTGTAATTATTCTCTTTGATATATTGATTAAGTAGACTTCTTTGACTAATAATACTATCTGATTCAATGTTTCCATCATCTCTTGATAATCTTATATAAATTCCTACTTTAAAACTATTATTCCCAATCATTAATTACTACTCCCTTCACTTTGGGAATAATGAGTATGCTTGAATGATAGCTCCTTTTTCAGAATATTGCAAGTCTCATTTATTTTTTTATTTAGTTCTATTTTTAATACTTCAGTTATTGTCTCATTTAAAGATTTTCCATTTTCTTTAAATTTTAAATTAACTTTGTATTTAACCATAGAGTTTAATACCTCCAATAAATTCTATGGCTTTAAATTTTGTTTTAGTAATATTATTTGGTATGCCTAAAACATACCTAACAATATTACTTACTATCATAAACCTCCATTAAACTAAAAATTATTATCTTCATATTCTTCACCTAACCCTTTCATTTATATAAATTCATTTGTTTTTTCTTGTATCTATCATATCTATATATCCAATTTCTAATAGTTCTACCATTAATTTAGTTATAGAGATATTATAGAATTTTGCAAGTAATTTAATTCGTTCAAATAACTCATCTGGTAAATATAAATTAAATCTTCTCATACACATCATCTCCTTCGCATGATGCATGTTACCTCCACTAAAAAGAAGAGTCAAGTCATAAAGTATAGAAAGTTTTGTCTATCCATCCTAAAAGCATTGATAATTACTCAAATTATGGAATAGCAGGATAAGAAGATGGTGCATATACTCTCACTTTTCCTTATAAAATAAGGGTTCGTATATGCACCATTCTTATTTCGTACTTACGAAATTCATCCTATAAAGTAGGATGATATATGGGACAAATATAGTAATATCAATAATTTCAAACACAAAAAAACATCCTAATATCTAATTTTCAGCAGATTTTATAGGATGATTAATTTTTCACTTAAACATTTTATCGTTTCTTAATTTCTTCTTTTATGTACTTTACAAACTCTTGGGCATTCATTGAATAAGTGTCTTCACTACCATATTTGCGATAGCTTACTAGGCCATTATCTCTTTCGTTATCTCCAATAATTAAAGTGTAAGGATTTTTCATGACATTACTTTGTCTAATTTTTTTACCCATATTTTCTTTTGAATCATCATAACTAACTCGAATTTCTTCATCATTTAATATCTCAAATATTTTTTTACAATATTCATCATGATATTTAATATTAACAGGAATTATATTTACTTGAACAGGAGATAGCCAAACAGGAAGCACACCTTTAAATTGTTCTAGTAATAATACTAAAAATCTTTCATAAGAACCTAAAACGGCTCTGTGAACCATTACAGGAGTTTGTTTTTCTCCATTTTCATCAATATAGAATAATCCAAATTTTTTAGGAGTTGCAAAATCTAATTGAACAGTTGGTATTTGTATTTCTCTGCCTAAAGCATCTTTAAACATAAAATCAAGCTTTGGTCCGTATAATGCTGCCTCTCCTTCACATCTTTTTGCATCAAGATTTAATTCATTAGATATTTCTTCTAACATTTTTTCGCATAAGTCCCAATCTTCTTTATTACCAATATATTTTTCAGGATGTTCATAATCTCTTACTGATAAAGAAACCCAATGATCTTCCCATAATCCCATTCTTGAATAAAAATCTTTAATTAAATTACACATATTAATAACTTCATCTTTAACTTGATCTACTCGACAAAATGAGTGTCCATCTTCTACTGTTATAGCATATACCCTAGATAGACTATTTCCAACTGCTCCCTGTAATTCTGCTCTATATTGCTTATCTGATTCCATATACCTTATTGGTAAATCTTTATAACTACGAAGTTTTGAAGCATATATTTGAGTATGATGAGGACATTGAACAGGTTTTAGTACAAAGTTATGTCCTTTAGGAGATTCAACTCTAAATAATTCATCATTAAATTTTTTAGCATGACCTGAAGTTTCAAATAAAGAAATATCTGCTAGTGATGGACAACTAACTTTTTGAAATCCATACTTTCTGCATACTCTTTCTATTTCTTTCTGCAATTCATCTTTAACTATAGTTCCTCTGGGAGTATATAAAGGTAATCCTCCACCTACATAATCAGAAAAACAGAACAAATCTAAATCTTGACCGATTTTTCTATGATCTCTTTCTTTAGCCTCACTCAAAAATTGATTATATTTATCTAACTCTTCTTTATTCTCAAAGCATTTTCCAACTATTCTAGTAATCATTTCATTATTAACATTACCTTCATAATAAACACCACTAATTCTTAAAAGTTTTACATAAATACCATTATCTAGTTTTCTAATTTCATTTTCTAGAGAGTCAAAATCATTTTCACTTACTTGTTCATCAATTTTAAACTCATAGTAAAACTCATTTTCATCAGCATACTCATTATCTAATCTAATATTTTTATATTTTTCTTGAATTACTTGTTTTAATAATTCAACACCTTTTTCATTTAACATTTTTATTTCCTTCTTTCTTTTATTAACTTTTTGATTGGAAGTTTATCGTATCACTTTCCGTTTCCGTCATTTTTACCATCTCCTTTAAAAAACAAAAAGGATGATACCATATTAGGAGTCTAATACAGACGGTACCATCCTTACTTTTACTTAATTCATTTTAACCGAATTTATCGGGCAGTCAGTTTCCTGTGCAACATAGTAGGTAGTAATTATTAAGTTTATTTATTATCTTTCACCAATTGATAACTCTCTTTAAAATAAGTTCTTAACAACCATGTCCTATATTATAGTCTTTATATTAATATTATACCATTTTCCATCAATTTAATTTACATAAAATTAAAAGTCCACTACTAGATTGTAATAGACTTTGTAATAACGATATAAATATTTTTAATTTATACTTTTATTAAACAATGTCAAAACAATCAATAGTAACAATTGATTTCGTTGTAGTATAAGTTGTCGTCGTTAATTGATTGCTTAACATATAAATCTCTCCCTTTCAAAAAGTAATTAAATTATATCACTTTTTAATAAAATGTCAAATACCATCTAAAATTTGATAGTGTTTTCCCAAAGTGGGGAGATTTGAAAACAAACCTTTATATAATAA
>CAJUIY010000012.1 GCA_910586865.1 uncultured Bacilli bacterium | reverse complement strand
TTCTTTTATTTTATCATGGAAAGATTTCTATTTACACAGATTTATTTACAGACTCGTTATTTTTATATGTACTGATGCAACTTCTTATAATTACATAGTTTTCTGCTCCTTCATTACTTCTAAACTTCCCAATCTTTTGTTTTATTTTAGCAGGTCTTTGCGCAACTTCTGCAATATTATTTGTTGATGGCACTTCAAAATCCTTTAAAAAGTATAAAATTTCATCTCTATCACCACGATATTTTTCATCCATATTTTTATTATCATATTTCATTCTTTTAAATAAACAATATTCATCATTAAATAGATAATTATTAATATCTTCTCTAAGCTCTGTTTCCCATCCATCTAAAATTAAGTTATATTCCTCTATTAATTTTTCATATTCCAAATTCGTAAATGATTTCATTCCTTTATCAATTAAACTGTTTATTATAGCATTACATCTACTCAAAAAGTTACTCATTTTCTTTGTAAAAATATGCTTTATATCTGTATAATATGGTTTTAAATATCTTAATATATGAGATAGGCATTGAGATAACATAATACCAAATGGATTATATAGCTCAGTTCCATCCTTTACAATTATCCCTTGATATTTTGGTAGAAAGCCTATTTCTTTTAGTGCCTCTTGAGATTTATGTTTGTGTGTCCATAATCTTGTATACTTAGCATTACAAGCACACAAAATATTGTTTCCTTCACCATCTATTTTTATCTGTGATTCATCATGATTTATATAATAGGAATTTAATAACGATGCTTCTATTTTATTTATTTCTGGTAATAATTTATTTAAAATATCTTTGTTCCACAATATTAATGTACCTTTTTGTATTGTCATTCCACCATTAGTAATATCCTCAATAAATCTCGTTACTCCATCTGTTGAGGTACATAGATTATTCATTAAATCAACACATATTGCTTTTACATTATTTCCATATTGTACATATTGGTTATGATGTTTCGGTATGTTATATTTTCCTTTTTCATCAGGATAGTATCGGAACCCTTTTATATGCTTAGTTATTTTAATATCAATTACAACCTTTTCTATGTATCTTTTATTTTGTTATTATCATTTTTATTAATTTCAATTATTTCTTCTAAAATATCTCCAGAATCAATAAATTGATTGAGCTTATTCTTAAGTGAGTGAGGGGTATGATTAATTTGAGCTCCCTTAGGCTTACCTGATTTTTCTCTTCTATTTATGATTACTTTCTTATATCCATTTGTTCCAGAAGGTTTATTAGAATTAGAACTATCACGATTATTTTTAGATTTTAGTCTTAATATTTCCATATCTTTTTCTTCGATTAATTTTTGGAGTTTTTGATTAGTTTCATTAAGATTTTCAATAGTGTCATTTAATGTTTTTATGAGATTATTGGTTTCTTTTAGTAATTTTTCTTGTTTTTCAAATTTTTCTAATAATTTTTCATAATCATTATATAAAAAGTTTGAATAATTACTTGCCATAAAATCACCTTAATTCTAATTCCATTATAGTAACAATAAAGCATATTTTTTCTTTTATTTCAACAGATTTTGCACAACTTTTTCAATCTGTGGAAAACACAAAAAAGAGTCTGCGTAAACTCTTTTATATCAATATGTTTATTTTTCATTGTGAATTATTTTTTACTTCCTTGACTGAACTGTAACCGATATTTTTAGAAAAAAATGTAAAAAAATGTAAATTTTTAGAAAACAAAGGTAAATACTATTATTTTATGATATAATCGGAGTAATAGAATATTATTAAAAATGGAGAGGTATATATGAAAAAGAAAAGAATAGGTATAGTAGTGTTAAGTATATTTTTAATAATTCTGACAATAGGTGCAAAAGTAAATGCAGAAAAAGTAACTGCAACAGTAGAGATAGATCATCCTACTGTTGGGGAAATAACAAAGACAAAACTAGAATTCGACGGTTGGTTAATGAGTGAAGACAAAGGTAGTATAGTAGAAGTCTATATTGATGGAGTAAAACAAAGTACTAATATTGAAAGATATGAAAGAGAAGATGTCCACGAGGTTATTAAAGAATATGGGGGAAGAAACACTAATCCAAAACCAGGGTATCGAGGAAGTATCGATATATCAAAAATGAAAGATGGAGAACATAAATTTTTAGTAGTTGTAAAATCTTCTGCTAATGAAGAATTGATAAGAAAAGAAAATACCTTTATGGTAAAGGACTATACAGGAATGGTCGAAATAGACTCACCATTAAATGGGACAAAATATAAAACAAAACTAAATTTTGATGGATGGGTAATGAGTGAAGATAAAGATAGTAAAGTAGAAATCTATATCGACGGAGTAAAACAAAATGCAAATATAGAAAGATATGCGAGAAGTGATGTCCATGAGGTAATCAAAGGATATGGAGGAAAAACAACAAATCCAAAACCAGGGTATCGAGGAAGAATCGATGTTGAAGGATTAAAAAATGGTGAGCATCGATTTACAATCAAAAATGTATCAAAAAGTGGAAAAGAGATAACAGAAAAGACAAACGTATTTCATGTTGCAAAATATGATAGTAAAATAGAAATAGACTCACCATATGTAAACCAAATTGAAAAGAACAAATTAAACTTTGATGGTTGGCTGATGAGTGAAGCAAAAAATCAGATAGTAGAGATCTATATTGATGGAGTAAAACAAAATGTAAATATCGAACGATATGCGAGAAGTGATGTCCATAAAGTAATCAAAGGATATGGAGGAAAAACAACGAATCCAAAACCAGGGTATCGAGGAAGTATCGATATATCAGGACTTGCAAATGGAAATCATCAATTTATGGTAATAGGAAAGACAGCAACAAATGAAGAATTAGTAAGAATGGAAAACCAATTTACAGTAAAAGATTATGCAGGAAAGGTAGAAATCGATTCCCCATTAAATAGTACAATATTTAAAACAAAATTAAACTTTGATGGATGGGTAATGAGCGAAGATAGAGATAGTGAAGTAGAAATCTATATCGATGGAGTAAAACAGAATGTAAATATTGAACGATATGCGAGAAGTGATGTACATAAAGTAATCAAAGGCTATGGAGAAATGCGAATTAATCCAACACCAGGATACCGAGGAAGTATCGATATTACAAAAATAAAAGATGGAGCACATCAATTTACGGTAAAAAACATTTCTGAGAACGGGAAAGAAATAGCGACAAAAACAAACACATTTTATGTTACTAAATATGATAGTAAAATAGAAATTGATCATCCATATGTAGGACAAGTAGAGCAAAATAAATTAAACTTTAAGGGCTGGGTGATGAGTGAAGCAAAGAATCACACAGTAGAAGTCTATATCGATGGAGTAAAACAAAATGTAAATATCGAACGATATGAAAGAGAAGATGTACATAAAGTAATCAAAGGATATGGAGGAAAGACAACAAATCCAACACCAGGATATCGAGGAAGTATCGATATAACAGGTCTTGGAAATGGAGTACATCAGTTTAGAGTAAAAGTGATAGCATCAGGAGAAACTATAGCAGAAATGGAAAATACTTTTAAAGTAAAAACATATGAAGGACAAGTAGAGATTGATAAACCATTAAATGGAGTAAGAGGAAAAGCTAAATTATCCTTTGATGGATGGGAAATGAGTGAGGATAAGAATAGCCAGATTGAGATATATATCGATCAAACAAAAATGAATGCCAAAATAGAGAGATATGAAAGAGAAGATGTACATAAGGTAATCAAAGATTATGGAGGAAAGACAACGAATCCAAAACCAGGATATCGAGGAGAGATTGATGCATCAACAGTAGGCGACGGAGAACATACCTTTACGGTCAAAGTATTATCGGAAACAGGAAGAGAAATTACAAGAAAAACAGTAACATTCACGATGAAAAAATACGATAGTAAAGTAGAGATTGATACACCATTTAATACCAACTACGATAGAAAAAATATAGATATAAAGGGTTGGGCAATGAGTGAAGATAGTAATGCGGAACTAGAAGTATATATCGATGATGTAAAAAGAGATGTAAAAATAAGAAGAGAAGAAAGAGAAGATGTAATAGAGGCATATAAAAATCAATATGGAGGAACATCTAACAAAACACCAGGTTACCGTGGAGAAATTGATTATAAAACATTAACAGAAGGAAATCATGAGATAAAAGTAAAATTAATTGCATCAAAGACAAAAGAAGTAATAGGAGAGATGGTAAGAAGCTTCCATGTGAATAAATATAATACGAAAATAGAGATAGATTCACCATTACATCAAGAAATGAAGAAGACAAGTATTGATGTAAAAGGATGGGTAATGAGCGAAGATAAAAATGGAGAAATTAGAATCTATTTAGATGGAAAAAAAGTAGAAGTACCAATTGAAAGGTATGAGAGAGAAGATGTTCATGAGGTTATCAAGGAATATGGAGGAAGGGAATCAAATCCGAAACCAGGATATCGCCTAACAATAGATTCTAGTAAATTACCAGATGGAAATCACACATTAAAAGTTGAATTTGTTTCTAGTGAATCAGGTGAAGTGAGAGCTACTTTGGCAAACGTATTTAAAATAAAAAAATATGATGGAATGCTATGTGTTGATTCTCCAATTTTAAGTAACTTTAATTCAGCAGTAGAAATTGTGGGATGGGAATTATCAGAATTAGATGGTTCTTATATCAAAGCTTCTATTGATAATAATTTTGTAGATGCAAACTTCCAACGAGTAGAGCGTCAAGACGTTTTCGACTATTATAAAGGTGCTTATGGAGGTGCAAGTACAACACCAGTTCCAGGATTTGAAGGGAAGATTGATTTGACAAATATCCCAGAGGGAAGACATACTATAAAGGTATACCTATATACAAAACTAAATGAGTTAATTGCAACCTATAGTAAAGAAATATATGTTTATAAGAATGAGTTCTTTGGAATTGATGTATCACAACATAATGGTAAAATTAGCGATTGGGTAACCATTAGAAGAAATGGTGTAGAATATGTAATTGTAAGAGCAGGTGTTAGAGGTTATGCTTCGGAAGGAAAATTAAGAGAGGATACTAACTTTTATTCTAACGTTGCTGGTGCTACGAATGCAGGTCTAAAAGTAGGAACTTATGTTTTCTCGCAAGCAGTGAATGAAATAGAAGCTGTTCAAGAAGCAAATCTTGCAATACGAATGGCAAATCAAGCAGGTGGAAAAAGTAAAATAACACTACCAATTATATTTGATTCAGAATATTCTGGGTGTAAAGATCCATATGGAAATCGATGTGGTAGAGCAGATAGTTTAAGTAGAGAAGCACGTACCTCTATTGCAAAAGCATTTTTAGATACTGTTAGAGGAGCTGGTTATACACCTATGATTTATGCAAGTTCTAGTTTCTTAGATGGACAATTAGATATGAGCAGATTATCAGACGTTGACGTTTGGGTTGCACATTATGGTGCAGCAAGACCTTCTTATAAAGGAATGTATCAAATGTGGCAATATACTTCTGGTGGAAGTGTCCCAGGAATATCTGGTGCTGTTGACTTAAATAAAGTTTATAAAAGGTATTAAAAAATACCTTTTATTAATATTTTTTAGTAACCAAGGAACTAACGAAGTTTGTTCATTGGCCTAGGGTTCAATTCCCCACTGCTTGCAACGTAAGGTCCCACCTTAAAAAGGCGGGAGTGACTACATTGTAGTCACTTATAGTAAATACCCCGCTCTCAAAGAGAGGCAATCGTTCACTGAACGATTGAGAGCTTGCTCCAGGGAAATTTATTAAATTACTGTAGTTAGTATAGATAAAAAAAGGGTTAATAAATAAAAGTTGTAATTTTGGAGGTAGAAAATGAAAATAGCAGTAGCAGGAGTTGGTTATGTTGGTCTAGTAACTGCAGTATGTCTAGCAGAAGTTGGGCATCATGTTACTTGTGTTGATGTTGATAGTAAAAAAATAGAGTTAATGAAATCAGGAAAAAGTCCAATATATGAAGACGGATTAGAAAATTTAATGAATAAAAACCAGGAAAGATTAGTCTATACTACGGATTATAAAAAAGCTTATCAGAACGCGAATGTGATTTTTGTGGGAGTAGGGACACCAGAAAGAGTAGATGGTTCCGCTAATTTAGATTATGTCTATAAAGTATGTGAAAATATTAAAGAAAGTGTGGATGATAATAAAATTGTTGTGATTAAATCGACTGTTCCCATTGGTACCAATGACGATATAGAAAAGCGATTAAACGAAAATAGTAAAATTAGGTTTTACGTAGTTAGTAATCCAGAATTCTTGGCACAGGGTTCTGCTGTTCATGATACTTTTTATCCTTCTAGAATTGTAGTTGGAGTAGAAGATAAATATAGTGAAGAAATTATGAGGCAAGTCTATCAACCATTGATTGAATCCCCCTACAATGCACCTTATTTAACAATGGATAGAAAAAGTGCAGAAATGGTAAAATATGCATCTAATGACTTTTTGGCTTTAAAAATATCTTATATTAATGAAATTGCCAACTTTTGTGAAAAAATAGGTGCTGATATTACCGAGGTTGCTAAGGGAATGTCTTATGACTCTAGAATTGGAAATAAATTTCTTGATGCAGGTATTGGTTATGGTGGAAGTTGCTTTCCAAAAGATACAAGTGCACTTCATTGGTTAAGTCAAGCCATGGATTGCGAATTAAAAACAGTAGCAGCAACAATTGAAGTTAATAAGTTGCAGAGATTAAAATTATTTGAAAGATGGAGAGAAGATTTCGGAAATAACATAAAAGATAAAACAGTAGCAGTACTTGGATGTGCATTTAAACCAGGAACAGATGATTTAAGAGAAGCACCCTCCATTTATAATATAGAACTATTGCTCAACTATGGAGTAAAGGTGAATGTTTTTGATCCTATTGCGGAAAAAAATGTTTATCTTCTTTTTGAAGATAGGATTCATTACTGCTCTAATATAGATGAAGCTATAAAAGGGGCGGATGCGGCATTTATTATGACAGAATTACAAGAGATTGTAGATTATAATCTTAGCTATTATAAGAAATTAATGAAAAATCCTTATATATATGATGGAAGAAACTGTTATTCTCTAGAAAACGTTGAAAAGTCTGATATTCATTATTATTCGATAGGAAGAAGGTGTATAAAGTGAAAAATAAAATAGGAGTGTACACTTGTATTACTGGAGAATATGATGGATTAAAAGAGATTGAAGAAAAAGAACGTGGTATTGATTATTACTGTTTTACGAACAATAAAAATATAAAATCAGACACTTGGAATGTAGTATATATAGAAGATTCAAATCTTTCAAATGTGGAACTAGCAAGAAAGACAAAGATATTAGGGCATCCATTACTTAACGAAAAGTATGAAATACTAGTCTGGATGGATGGAAATATTACCTTTAATAAAAAAATAAAAGATTTTATTAAAACTTACTTAAAACCAAAAGATGTATTTGTTGCTTTTAAACATGGAGAAAGAGATTGTGTAAAAGAGGAGTGCAATTTCTGTATTCGATTACGAAAGGAAAAAAAAGAGAAAATTCAAAAAGTTTTAGACTTTTATAAAAAAGAAAAATATATGGATAATAATGGTTTAATAGAAAGTACTGTGTATATTAAAAGACCACACGATAAATTAGTAAAAGAAACTATGAAACTATGGTTTTCTATGATTGTAAATTATACTACTAGAGATCAATTATCCTTTAATTATTGTATCTTTAAAACAGGACTTAAGGTAAAGTGGATCAATGAAAAAGTATTTGATAATGATTGGTTTGATTATGAAAATCATAATTTCTCAAAAAAAATAGAATCCTATCGTCTATATTTTGGTGACCAAGATAATTATCAACTAGATAATGATATTCAAAACAATTACCTTACCCGAGATAATAAATATGTGATATCTGTTAAGATACCAAGTACAGTTGATAGTGTAATTCTTGAGTTTTCTAAAGTACCTTGCACTATTTTAAAAAACGTACATGTTAAAAATCATTCTAATAGTGTCATAGAGTACTATAATTATGTAGACTATAAAGGTAAAAAAGTATTCTACAACAAAGATGCTATTATAAAAATTAATGATTCCTTTGAAAAAGGAAAAAATTTAACTATCGAACTTGAAATGGAATTAATGGATTCAAACAGAATTTTTAACTTTCTTGAGAGGGTTTGTATAAAAATGTTAAATCAAAAAGGAGAAATAGAGATATTAAGAAGTGATAAAGAAAAGATTCAGACAGAAAGAGACCTTGTTGTAAATAGTAGAGGCTGGAGATATTTAGAAAAGCTAAGAAAAATAAAACATAGAAAGTAGTATATTAGCAATAATATAGTAAATGGTATAAAAGATGGATGAAAAAATTAATATTGTTATATTTGAATTAAATTATATTAATAATAAAAAAGTTTTCGATTTTATAGAAAGCATAGATAAAAGGAAATATAGTGTTCAGATTTTAGTTGGCTTTCATAAGGAAGAAGAAAAAGAAGTAGAGTGTCTATATGGTGAAAATATTGACGATATCATAAATAAAGTGGGAATCTTTATGAATAAATATAAACCAGACTATTTTATTACCCTTGATTCTGACTCTAATTTTATTGTAGCAAGCTCTAAAAAGAATAAAAAAACTAGTTATTGGTATGGAGAAATTGAATTGCGATCAAATCATGATAGAAAAATAGGCCAGTATTCCCTTAAAAATCGTTTAAGAACAAGTTATCAATATAATTTTAAAACTAGTGGTATTATAACTTTAACAAAAGAAATGAAAAAAGATTTAATAAAAAAATACTTTGTGGCACCCAATAAGATAAAACTTATTGGTAATCAAGGCATTGTGGAGCAAATGAAAAAGAAAGTATCAGACGAAAGGTCTCTTGAAGATACACCATGGGAATATATCAATAGATCAAATGTAGTCGATTTTATAGAGCATGGAGGTAAAATCGGTACAGGATGCGAAGTGTTTCCACAAGTTCACTTTGGTAGTGAACCTTACCTAATAAAGATAGGAAATAATGTTAGAATTACAGATGGTGTTAAATTTCTAACACATGATGGAGGAGCCTGGGTTTTAAGAAAAATGAAAAAATCAATGGAAAAGGCCGATTTATTTGGAACTATCGTTGTCGGTGATAATACACATATAGGATGGAATAGTATTATTATGCCTAATGTGAAAATAGGTAAGAATTGTATTATTGGGTGTGGAGCTATTGTTACAAAAGATATTCCAGATAATAGTATTGCGGTAGGAGTTCCTGCTAGGGTAATTGAAGATACGAATGAATATGAGAGAAAGAATAAACATAAATTTGAGTTTACAAATCATTTAGATTGGTATCAAAAAAGAGATATTATCGAGAAAAAATACAGAAAAAAATTAGATGAATAAAGAGTGGAAAATTTTAGGAGTTATTATGGGAAAGAGAATTGATTATATTGATATCTTAAGAGGAATCGGAATTTTATATATGGTATTTGGGCATATCAAATATTATCCTCATTATGATTATTATATTCATGCTTTTCATATGCCTCTTTTTTTCTTTGTATCGGGATTATTTTTTCACAGGCATAATGAACTTTCTTTTTTCGAATTTTTGAAGAAAATTTCTAAGCAATTACTTTTACCATACTTTGTTTGTGCTACTTTTCTTTATCTTTATGCCTGTATAACAGGAGTAGGAATAGCAGAGTCTAGGTTAAATACTTTGCTTTTAATTGTAACTGTTAATAATAATGGAATTCCAAATGGAGGAGCTTTGTGGTTTTTAACTTGTTTATATTTTTGTCAAATTATTTTATTTCTTCTTAGTAAAACGATAAAGAAAGACTCTATTTTTGGCTTAGCCTGTCTTTCTATTATGGTACTTGGAATATATTTTAAATCGTTATTCCATATTGATTTATGGTGGTCTGTTCATATTTCTTTTGTAGGAGTAGGTTTGGTATATTTGGGATATCTTGTAAATAAATATAACGTTATTTCAAAACTTACTAATACGAATCTTTTTTATACTTTAATTATCCTTATTATTCATTATTTCTGTATTCTGAATACTGGTTATGTTAATATGAGAACAGGAACTTATCCTAATCTCTTCTTATTTTTACTTAATTTTGCTTTGTCTATGATTTTTTACTTAAATATTTCGAAAATAATATTAAAGTATAATTTGTTTAATAAAGTCGGCAAATTTATAAAGTATATTGGTAATAATTCAATTATCTTTCTTTGTTTTAACCAATTCGTCATTTATCTTTGTTATCTCCTATTGGAACGTTTTGGAATAACGGATATCTTTTTAAATTTTTTCCATATGAAAGAATTTATCTATAGTTTTGTTATTTATTTTCTTACTATTTTTATTCTATACCTATTAACAAAGATAATAATGGAGTGTAGGTTAAAGCACATATTTGGTAAGTAATAGGGCTTATCATTAGGCTATCGTTCTAGTTACCACACTATCTTTTTCTTGGATAAAAATTATATATATGCTATACTTATTATGAGAGAGTTTGGATTGTAGGGAGGTATTATGAAAAGAAAAACTAATAATTTAGAGAATGCAATTATCGTGGATAACGTTTATAAAAAATTTAAATTAGTTTATGATAAGCCTTTTACTTTAAAAGAAAGATTTATTTTTTGGAAAAACACAAGAGTTGGTTATCATGAAGTATTAAAAAATGTAAATGTAGAGATAAAAAAAGGAGAGACAGTGGCCTTAATAGGAGTAAATGGTAGTGGGAAATCTACTTTATTAAAGTTAATGACTAAAATTATTTACCCGACAAATGGTAATATTATAACGAATGGAAAACTAACATCTTTACTTGAACTAGGTGCTGGATTTCATCCTGATTTTACTGGGCGTGAAAACATTTATTTTAATGCCTCTATCTTTGGACTAACAGCGAAAGAAATAGATGCAAGGGTACAAGAAATTATCGATTTTTCAGAATTGGGGGAGTTTATTGAAGCTCCCGTTAGAACTTATTCATCTGGTATGTATATGAGACTTGCCTTTTCTGTTGCTATTAATGTAGATGCTGATATTTTATTAATTGATGAAATTTTGGCAGTTGGGGATCAGCACTTTCAAGATAAATGTTTTGCAAAATTAGAAGAATTAAAAAAATCAGATAAAACGATTGTAATTGTAAGTCATAGTCTTGGTTCTGTAAAAAAATTGTGTGATAGAGCAATTTGGTTATATAATGGAGAAATTAGAAAAGATGGAGATACCAAAGAAGTAATTGATGAATATTTAAAGGTGTGTGGATAACATGATAAGAGAATTATATAATTACAGACAATTATTAAAAAGTAACGTTAGAAAAGAAATTAGGGGAAAATACAAAGGTTCTTTTTTAGGTGTTTTGTGGTCTTTTGTAAATCCTCTTTTAACAACACTTGTATATGCTATCGTTTTTCCTTTCATCCTAAAAAGTGCTCAGAATCATTACACTACTTTTATTGTGATTGCCATTCTTCCGTGGAATTACTTTACAACAGTGATTTCACAAGGAACATCGACTGTTTTAATGAATGGAAATCTTTTAAAGAAAGTGTATTTTCCAAGATCTATTTTACCAATATCGATTAATGTGAGTGGACTTATTAACTTTCTTATTTCTTGTTTGATTATTGCTATTTTCTTAATTTGTAGTGGAATAGGATTTAGTTTTTATATACTATTTTTACCACTGATTGTATTAATTCAATTTATATTATTACAAGGTATTATTTTTATTACTAGTTCTATTAATGTCTATGTTAGAGATTTAGAATACATTATTAACTTCTTTATTGCTATGTTATTTTATGCAACTCCCGTTTTGTATTCCATGGATATGTTTCCGGAAAGTATTCAAAATATTCTTCATCTAAACCCCATGACAACAATTATTGAAAGTTACCGAGATATTTTCTTTTATCAACAAATGCCCAATTTAATACACCTTGGTCTTGTCTTTTTATTAAGTATTGTAATCTTATGGATAGGAATTGTCGTATTTAAAAAGTTAGAAAAAGGATTTGCTGAGGAGTTATAATGGGAAAACTAAAAGTAGCAGGGGTAGTTGTTTTATACCAACCAACGGAGGAAGATATTAAGAATATGGATTCCTATTTAGAAGATATTGATATTTTATATGTCATGGATAATTCAAAAGAAGAAAATGAAGAAAGACTTCCAAAGAATAAAAAAATAAAATATATATTTAATAATGAAAATTTAGGGATAGCTACTCCTTTAAATAGAGCAGCAGAACTTGCAAGAAAAGATGGATATTCTTATTTATTAACTATGGATCAGGATACGCATTTTAAAGATGGAGTAGTAAAAGAAATCAAAAAGAGAATTGCGAAAACAGATGATTCCAAAATTGGTATTTTTACCCCATGGCATAAGACAAAGTTAAAAAAGGAAAAGGTAAAAGAAAAAATTGATTATCCTCTAGATGTAATGACCTCTGGTAACTTTGTGAATTTAGATATCCATAAAAAAATAGGTGGTTTTAGAGATGATTTATTCATTGATGGTGTTGACATTGAGTACTGTTTAAATCTAGCAAAAAATAACTATAAAGTGATGCGATTTAATGATTTAGAGATAGACCATAACTTGGGCAATATCTTTTATCGCAAATTCTTTACAAAGGATTTATTAATTACCAATCATAATGCAATGAGAAGGTATTATCAATGTAGAAATTATCATTATATAAAGAATCAGTATCAAGATGATTTTAGAGATTTTTGTAATATTTTGGTAAAAGTGAAAGCAACTATTTTAGGAATTATTCTATATGAAGACGATAAAATAAAGAAATTAAAAGCTTATTATCAAGGATATAAAGACTATAAATTAGGAAAGAAGGGAAGAAGTTATGAAAAGATTAGTAGATAAGGCGATTACTACCTTAAAAGATGAGGGGATAAAATCATTTTCAGATAAGACTATTAATTATATTAAGTTAAGGACGATGGTGAAAGATAAATTTATTTTTGGTGATATTTTAATTATCAATGGATGTACTCTACCTCATCCTCAAAGATATCGAGTAGATCATCAAGCTGAGCAGTTAAGAGCAAGTGGATTATATACAGATCGAATTAACTATGAAGATTTGACATTAGAAAAGCTAAAATTTTATCGTGGATTTATTTTTTATCGTTGCCCAATTACTCCTATAGTAGAAGACTTTATTAAATTAGCAAAATTAGAGAATAAGGCAGTATTTTATGATATTGATGATTTGGTTATTGATAAGAAATATACAGATACGATAAAGTACTTAGATACCATGTCAAAAGAAGAAAGAACTCTATACGATGATGGTGTTGAAAGAATGCAGAAAACATTAAAAATGTGTGATTATGCAATAACAACAACAGAACGTTTAAGGGAGGAACTCCTACATTATACGAAAGAGGTTTATATTAATCGAAATGTGGCTAGTGATCGCATGGTTGAGTTATCTCAAAGAGCACTAAGAAAAAAAGAAGAACATGAGGATATTATTATCGGTTATTTATCAGGTTCTATAACTCATAATCCTGATATTGAACTTATAAAACCAGCCATTATTAACATAATGAAAAAGTATCATCAGGTAAAATTAAAATTAGTAGGAGAGATAGAATTACCAAGTGATTTACAAGAATTTCAAGAAAGAATTCTAATCGAACCTTTCGTAGATTGGGAACAGTTACCTGAAATAATTGCTTCTTTAGATATTAATTTAGCTCCATTAGAAGAAAGTATTTTTAATGAGGCAAAATCGGAAAATAAATGGATGGAAGCTGCTCTTGTAAAAACTGTAACCGTAGCGAGCAATATTGGTGCATTTAAGGTAATGGTTAAAAACGGTGAGGATGGAGTTTTATGCGATAATAAGGTAAAAGATTGGGAAAAAGCTTTAAAAAAGCTAATTGAAGACAAAGAATATAGAGAAAAAATAGCAAATACCGCTTTTCAGAGAGTAATCAAAAATAATACTACTGTTTACACAGGTCATGGGGTTGCCAAATTTATAAGAAGCAAACTAAAAAGAAATATTGCTTTTGTTTTACCGACTACTAATATTAGTGGAGGTGTTAATGTTATTTTTAAACACATCTCTATATTGAAGAATAAAGGTTATGATGTCGTAGTTATTAATATGGACAATAACAATGAAGACTTGGATACTAAATGGGGTACTATAAGAGTTCTAAAAAAACATAAGATGAAATTTTATGGACATTTTGATACAATGGTTGCATCTCTTTGGGCTACCTTAGACTTTGTTAAAAGATGTCCCTATGTAAAAAGAAGAATGTACTTAGTTCAAAACTTTGAAACTGATTTTGCTGATTTTGGAAAGTATATGAGAATTGAAGCAAATGCCACTTACGAAGATGAAACGGGTATTGAGTATTTAACAATTTCTAAATGGTGTGAAAAATGGTTGGGGGAAAAATTTGAAAGGGATTGCCTCTATGCACCAAATGGAATTGATTTAAAACAGTTTCCATTTAAAGAACGTGACTTTAAGGGAAAAATTAAAATCTTAGTAGAAGGAAATAGCGATGATTATTATAAAAATGTAGATGAAAGTTTTAAAATTGTGGAAAAATTAGATAAGGAAAAATATGAAATTCAATTTTTATCATATCAAGGGGAACCTAAAAAATGGTATTATGTAGATAAATTTATGCATAAAGTTCCTTATGAAAAGGTAGGAGAAGTGTATCAAAATGCGGACATATTAATTAAATCTAGTATTCTAGAAAGTTTTTCTTATCCACCACTTGAGATGATGGCAACAGGAGGTCTTGTTGTAGTAGCACCAAATGATGGAAATATAGAATACATCAAGGATTCCGAAAATTGTTTGTGTTATGAACCTGGTAATATTTTGGATGCAGTGGAGAAAATTGAAAAATTGAGTAACGATAAGAAGTTAAGAGAGAAGTTAATTAAAAACGGAGTAGAAACAGCAAAAAGTCGTGAGTGGAAAAAAATAGAGAAGGATATTATCAATTTGTATGAACAAAATAAATAAAAAAAATAGTTATATTGCATTTAATATTCTTATACTATTACTCTTTATTATTGTCCTTATTTTTCCAAAAAAGGTGTTAACTACTACTAATATTGAGTTGGATAATGTAACTCCAATGGAACCATTTCATGATGGGACGGTAATTACACAAGATTTTTCGGGTTCCAAAAATCATAAGAAATTTGCTATTCATTTTGCAACGTACCAACATATTTATGAAGATGGAAAAATAAATGTTACAATCACCAATCATAAAACAAATAAAAAAGTAAAAAAAGTAATTAAAGCAACTTCACTTACAGATACTTCAGCAACTACAATTAACTATCCGTTAAAAAAGAATGTTTCATACACTATAGAAATAAAAACAAAGGGCATTCCTGAGGAACATAAACTAACACTTTATACCACTGATTTTGATAATGATGAACATAAGCTTACTATTAATGGTGAAGAACAAAAGGGAAACTTAGTATTTTATTATATTGATAATCAAAACTCTTATTTTAATATATGGTATGTTTTCTTATTACTTTCTATTAGTGTTATCTTATATCCTATTTGTATGATGGAGGGAGAAAAAAATGAAAAATAAGAAAAGAAATATTTATTCTATTATTATCTGTTTTTGCCTTGCCCTCATCATTAGTTTACTTATAGAATGTGTTATTTTCAATTTCCATGCTATTCGTTATAAACAATATACCAGTAAAGAGTTAAAGATTTTAGATACAAAAAATATAGAGGAGAAAAATAGATACTACATAACTACTTCGGATGATGCAAAAATCATTTTAGAAGGAGATAATAGCTATGTTTATAAGATTAAAATAGATTATGAGTATGAAGCAGATTTTTCTTGGGACATTATTTCTACAGACCAGTATGGAAATCAGAAAGTAAGAACTCATAGTAGTGCAGCTATCTTAAATACAACAGTGAGGAAAGTGGGAGCTAATTCAAAAAAAATAGAGTTAATCTTTCATAATAAAAATATGAAAATAAACAAAATAACAGTTTCTAATTCAATAAATTTTAACTTTTATCGAATCATTGTGATGACTTTTACTTTGTTTTTATTAATGATTCTTTATCTATATAGAAAGTATTGGTTTGCCAATCTACATAGGACTTTTTTACTAGTATCTTTTGTTACAGGTTTGCTTGTTATTTTTGTAACTCCTGTTTCTATGTATACGAGTTGGGATGATCAAGTTCACTTTAGTAGATCCTATACGCTATTAGATGGTAAAGAAAGCAAATGGACTTTTGCTGGAAGATATTTTAATCATTTGCTAATTGGTTCTCAAGATCGCTTTCACTCATTAGAAGATATAAAAGAATATAAAAGTTTTTTAAATCAAAATAATACAAAAGAAAGTATGATACGTGTTCATAATGATGATAGTAGCATTGATTATAATGAATTTGTTTATCTATCATTTGGAATAGGACTAAAAATAGGTAAAATCTTAAATCTAAACTTTACTAGTATGATTTATCTTGCTAAAATATTGAATTTATTATTATATATTATGATTTTCTATTTTGCCATTAAAATAGCTCCTTATGGTAAAAGAATTTTGTTTGTTATTTCGTTATTTCCAATCAATATTTATTTAGCATCTCAATTTTCATATGATTCTACTATCACAGCAGGAATAATGCTTGGAATGGCTTCTTTTCTAAAATTGAGGAGTTTAGAAAAGGTAGATAACAAATATTTGTTAATATTTATTTTGAGCATTTTATGGGCATCCTTGCCAAAAGCAGTTTATTCTCCATTATTGTTATTACTGTTATTGATACCAAAGGAAAAGTTTTATAATAAAAAGGTTTCTATGATTATGAAAACTGGTACAGTTCTTTTATTTCTTGTAATGATGTCATCTTTTGTGTTACCAGTACTATTAGGACAAATGTCAGAAGGAGATGCTCGTATTGAAGGAACTAGTGTTTCAGGTCAATTTAAACATATTTTAAGTAATCCATTTAACTATGCAAAGATTTTATTAGTATCTACTATGAAATATTCTCGTAGTATGTTTTTTGGATATGATGCTTTATCTAGAATGGGTTATTTAACATCAGATGGTATGTGGTGGTTTGATTTATCGAACTTTGTTACTTTGTTTTTATTACTTTATGTTACCTTTACCTCTAAAATAGATCAAAAGATAATGAGTAACTTCTTGAAAATAACATTAATTATCTTATTAATTATAATTTGGTGCTTAGTATGGACTTCTCTTTATTTATCTTGGAATCCAGTAGGATCAACTGTCATTACTGGTGTTCAAAGTAGGTATTTCATACCAATTTTATTTCCAGTATTGCTATTGTTTATTCCTCTTGGTAAAAAAGAAAAGAAGAATGATAAAATAATGTTAAATCAATTTTTACTATTAGTAGTTCCAGTGTTAATTCTAATGTATAATTTATTTTTTATCATTATTAAGTTTTATAAGTAGATTAGGAGGAGTAGAAATGAAAAAAGTATTATTAATCATACCAGCATATAACGAGGAAGAAAATATTTTAACAACGTATTTATCTATCGTTAATTACAATAAACAGTATAAAACAAAATACGATGTGATTGTTATTAATGATGGTTCTAAAGATCGAACTAGTGAAATATGTCATGAAAATAATATCCCAGTTATCGACTTAGTTCACAATCTAGGAATTGGTGGTGCTGTTCAAACAGGGTATAAATATGCCTATTATCATGATTATGACATTGCAGTACAATTTGATGGAGATGGACAACATGATGTCAGATATGTAAAAAATATTATTAATCCAATTTTGGAAGGAAAAGCAGATATGACAATAGGAAGTAGGTTTGTTGGCGATATTGAAACCTTTCGTTCAACATTTGCGAGAAGAATAGGAATTAGTATTATATCGATTTGTATGCAAATGACCACAGGTTATAAAATCTATGATACTACTTCTGGTTTTAGAGCGTGTTCTAAAGAGCTTATCTATGACTTTTCTTTATCTTATCCAAATGAATACCCAGAACCAATTACAACAGCAGAAGTACTAAAAAAGAAGTACAAGATAGAAGAAATCCCAGTGGAAATGAAAGAAAGAGAAGCAGGAACATCTTCCATTAAAACGTGGAGAAAAGCCTATTATATGATTAATGTCTGTTTAGCACTTATTGCTGTTAAAATAAGGAGGTATAAAAGATGTCGATAAATTTAACGATTGCCTTGTTAGTTGTAGCTTTATTTATTATACTACTTACCACTTACTTTTTAAAGAAGGGTAGAATTCCTGAGAAGTATTCCTTATTGTGGTATTGTTTTGGTTTGATTATTCTTCTTGTAGGAATTTTTCCAGATTTTTTTGGAAATATTTCTGAAAAATTTGGATTTGAAGTCATGTCTAATTTTGTGATTGGTATTATTGTAGGTATCCTTATTTTATTAACAATGGCTTTAACCATTATTATTGCGGGGCAGAAGAAAAAAACAACACTTTTAATTCAAGAAGTATCTATTTTAAGAAGTGAGATAAAAAATGAAAAGAAATAACATAAAGAAAGGCTTTATCTGGAATATGATAGGTTCGACTACGAATGCTTTTTTATCCTTATTTTTAATGATTATAGTCACAAGATCGAATGGATTAAATCAAGCAGGAATTTTTACTTTTGCTTTTTCTTTATCCTGTTTGCTACAAGTAATTGGTATCTATTCTGGAAGAGCCTATCAAGTTACAGAAAGAAATGATGAAATAGTAGATAGTGATTTTATTATCCATAAAGTAATCACTTGTCTTATCATGTTGCTTGTAAGTTTCATCTATTTGGGATTTCATCATTATAGTTTGTCGAAAAACTTAATTATTCTTTCCTTAGTTATATATAAGTTATTAGAAGCATTTTCTGAGGTTTATTATGGAATTATTCAAAAAAATGGAAATTTATATCAGGTTGGAATATCCCTGTTTCTAAAAAGTGTTCTTTCTATCTTTCTCTTTGCAGTTATTGATGTATTTACAAACAATCTTTTATTATCAATTATCATAATGATAGTAATTCAGGTTCTTGTTCTTGTAGGCTATGACATAAGAAATGCAAATAAATTTTTGGTAAAGAAAAAAGGAGAAAAAAGTTGTCTCTTTTTGATTATGAAAAGTGGCGCATCCATATTTATTGTTACTTTATTAACACAATATATAATTAATGCTCCAAAGTATGCGATTGATAGTTTTTCTACTAATGAGGTACAAACGATTTATGGAATTATTGCAATGCCTGCTACTATTATTATCTTAATTAGTCAATTTCTGATTTATCCATTTTTGACAAAGTTAACTAATTTACTAGATCAAAAAAAGAAAAGAGAATTTCACCAATTAGTTTTTAGAATTTTACTCTCTATTTTTGGAATTGGAGTATTAGCTATTATAATTGCTTATTTGATAGGGATCCCATTTTTAGAATTAGTTTATGGAGTTTCCTTATCTAAAAATAAAATTGATTTATTGATTATTCTTAGTGGTGCCTCTTTTTATGGAATGGCTTATATTTTATCAAATGCTTTCATTATTATGAGAAATAATTTTTCGCAAATGATAATATTTATAGTAGTCAGTATCTTTTCTTACTTTATATCAAAGTATTTGGTAATAAAGAATTCTATTTCAGGAGCAGCATTATCTTATTTTGTCTCTATGCTTCTTTTATTGATTTTCTATTTTGTTTATTATATAATAAAAAGAAAGAGTGAAAAGAATGAATAAAGTATCAATTATTATACCTGTTTATAATGCGCAAGAATATATAAAGAAATGTGTAGAAAGTTTTCTTATAGGAACTTATCAAAATATTGAAATTTTACTAATTAATGATGGTTCAACGGATTCTTCTCTTGAAGTGATAAGAGAGTTAGAAGAAAAATATCCAGAAAAAATTATAGTTTATTCGCAAGAAAACTGTGGAGTAGCAAAAACTAGAAATAAAGGTATTATTTATGCAACAGGGAAATATATTGTGTTTGCAGATAATGATGACTATGTGGATAATGACTATGTAGAAAGACTAGTAAAGGAAATAGAAAAAGAAGATTATGATTATATTGTTTCTTCTTTTAGAAGAGTAGATAAGAGAGGAAAGATATTATATCAAAAGAAGTATAAAGATGAATCTTGGACTTACTATATGTTTGAGACTCCATGGGCAAAAATCTTTAAAAGAGAATTTTTAATAGAGAATGAGATTAAATATATGGATGTTCCAGTAGGAGAGGATATTTATTTCTCTATTTGTGCTAATTGGAAGAGTGACAAGAAAAAGGTAATACCATATGTGGGATATAATTGGTTATATAATGAAGCATCGGTTTCCAATACTATTCATAAAGAACATAGTAAAAATAATGTTCAAAATCTAACGAAGCTTTTAAAAAAGATTTTAGCGATGTATGAAAGTTACAAGGAAAAAGTAGATGAAAAGGATTTGCGCTATTTTCTATTAAAGACTTTAATTTGGTATAGTTTATATACTGCTAAAGGAAGTAATGTGGAACAGCTATATAACAATTATAAAGAATTAAAATCACTTTGCGATGAAAGTTTATCCGATTTGTACCAAGGTGTTTCCTTATTTAGACCAAGGGGAGAAAGTTTAAAAGTCCGTTTCATAATAAAGACAGTAGTTATGCTTGATAAAGTAAAATTATTGAAAACAGTGTTAAAATTATACGCTAGAATTTAGATAGAGGTGAAGAGGTAATGAAGCATACTTTTGTAGTATTAGCATATAAAAAGTCCAATCAATTAGAGGAGTGTATCAAGTCAGTATTAAACCAAAGTGTGAAGTCGAATGTCGTGATTGCAACATCTACTCCAAATGATTTTATTACGAAAATGGCAAAAAAATATAAATTAGAAATAATTGTAAATAAAGAGTCAAAAGGAATTTCTTATGATTTTGATTTTGCTTCTAATTGTGTGAAGTCAGATTTGGTTACTATTGCCCATCAAGATGATATTTATGATGATACTTATGCAGAGTTTGTTATAAAAAAATATCAGAAATATCCAAAATCTTTGATTTTATTTACAGACTATTATGAAATTAAAAATGATCAAAAGGAGTATTCAAATATAAATTTAAAAATTAAAAGGATTTTACTTTTTCCACTTCGGATTTCTTCTTTATCAAAATTTCAATTTATAAAAAGATGGGCAATTAGGTGGGGAAATGCCATTTGTTGTCCTGCAGTTACCTTTGCGCAGAAAAATGTGCCAGAGATAAAGTTTCGCTGTGATTTTAAATGTAATGTTGATTGGTATGCTTGGGAGAAATTATCAAGGGAAAAAGGAAACTTTGTTTATATACCCAGAAAAATTATGGGGCATCGCATACATGAAGAATCGACGACTACTTCTATTATTAAGGATAATATTAGAACAAAGGAAGATTTTCAAATGTTTCAAAAATTTTGGCCAAATTGGGTAGCAAAAATAATCAATAGAGTATATTCAAAATCAGAGAATAATAATAATATCAAAAAAAATAAAAAGTAGATTAATAGTAAAAGGTGAAAGAAGTATGAAGAGTGTAAGAGAATCTAATTATGAATTATTAAGAATAGTATCAATGTTTTTTATTGTTGCTTGGCATGTTATTATTCATGGGAACTTACTAACAAATACAGTAGGTAATTTAAATATCATAATGAATGCACTAGAATTATTTTTTATTGTTCATGTTAGTGTATTTATGCTAATAACTGGTTACTTTCAAAGTAAATCGAGGTTTAGATTTAAAAAACTGATTTCACTCATTTTAGAAATTTGGTTTTATAATTTCTTTATTAATACCTTTTTATACTTATCTGGAATAGTAGAATATAGTAGTGCAGATTACTTAAGTAAAATAATGTTTTATAATTATTCCTCTTATTGGTATATACAATTTTATATTGTTGTCTATTTAGTAAGTCCTTATTTAAATAAAATTATCGATTTTTGTAGTCGTAAGGAATTAAAAAAATTGATTATTATTATGTTTTGTTGTTTTTCAATTATTCCAGCTTTCACTTTTAGTCTTGCCTATTATGCTAGTGGTTCCTCACTTGACCAATATATTTTGTTATATTTTATTGGAGCGTATATTCGTAAATATGACATTGTAAAAACTTTCTTAAGTAAATTTTCTATCTCAAAGAAGAGACTTATTTATATTTCTATCTATTTACTTGCTTGGCTTCTTAATGTTGGGTTATTCTATTTGTCATTAGTATTATCAAATAAGGAAAATAGTATTATTCAGTTTATTTCCTCATTTTTACAAACTTCAAAGTTTTATTATAGTAAGCCACTTGTAATTATTCAGTCACTTTCTATTTTCTTATTATTTGGAACTTTCCATTTTAAATGTAGATTGGTTAATATAATAAGCCGATTAACATTGGGCGTTTATTTTATCCATGAAGCTGCTTATATAAGAAGTAATATATATGTTTGGTTTGGAATTGATGGTCAAGGAATGATTTTCTCAAGGAAAATCATTATCAAAATATTTTTAGTAGCGTTAGCTATATTTATAGGGTGTTCTTTGATAGAGTTTATGAGAGAAAAAATTTTCTTGCTTTTGTCTAAAACAAAATTTTTCAAAAAAATAGATAAAAAGATAGATCCTGTTTTTGAGCGTCTTGAACAAGTAAAATAAGAAATGTAAAAAAATTGAATAGTGATAAAAAAGAGATAGAAGATGAGGGTCTTTACTTAAAATTATTTATAGAGTATACTTAAGAAAAGGTGATGAAGATGAAGAAAAAAGAAAAAATAATAAAAATAGGTGGAATTATATTTTTTATTTTATTAAATATTTCTCTAAATTTAATTGTATATAGAAAAATGAATAGTAGGTTTCTTATTACTAGTATTTTATCCGTGATACTTACTTTAGTACTTTTGGGATTTTTACAACATCAAAAAATAAAAAAATGGGAATTTGTAAATAAATTTATAGTCTGCTTTTTCATGATAGGATTATTTTATTTATTTTCTTTTCCTGTATGTTCCTTACCTGATGAAGTAAATCACTTTATGAGAGCCTATGAAATATCAAATGGTCATTTGGTATCCACCAAGTATAAAACAGGAATCGGAACAACAGTTGGTGGAACAGAAATAACCAAACAAATAGAAAAAGTAATTGTACTAGATCAACATGATTATAAAACAACGATTGATAATCTAAAAGTAAAAAATGATAAAAAAGGAAAGACAAAACCATATGGGTTTACGAATATATCGATGTATTCCTTTGTTTGTTATACACCTCAAGCAGTGGGGATTATGATAGGAAAGATACTGAATCTACCTGTTATTTTCTGGACTTATCTTGCAAGACTTTGTAATTTTATTGTTTTTTCTTTATTACTTTATTATGCAATGAAGCATATGCCATTTAAAAAGCTTACTCTAATGTTTATTGCTATGTTACCAATTACTTTTCAATTAGCTATTTCGATATCAGCTGATTCCTTAACGATTGCTACATCTTTTGCATTAATGGCTGCTATCTTAGACATTAGGTATCGACAAAAAGAAGTTCTTTCTAAAAAACAAATCGTATGGCTTGGTTTCTTATCCATGGTTATGGCACTATGTAAAATTGTCTACTTGCCAATTTGTTTATTATTATTTGCTATTCCAAAAGAACGTTTTCAAAGTAGGAAGCAAAAATATATTTCGATTGGTATTATATTATTTCTAGTTGTGATTGCTAATTTAGTATGGCTAACGATTGCTTCTGACTTTTTATTAACAATAGAAGGAAGAGCAAATCCTGATGTTCAACTGGAATTAATGATAAAAAATCCTTTCCGTTATGCAAGTGTTTTATTAAATACCATTTCTCTATATTTAAATGCATATATTACTGGAATGTTAGGTCAAAGTTTAGCACTATTTAATATTACTTTATCATGTATTTATATTTTTGCTAATATCGTTATTTTAGTGATTTTAACTTTATGTGATCATAAGGATGTGAAGTTTGATAACTTTACAAGAATTCTATGTTTATTTATCTTCTTATCGATTACTTTATTAACGTTTACTAGTCTTTATCTGGATTGGACGGCAGTGGGTTCGTCTACCATAGAAGGAGTACAAGGAAGATACTTTATTCCAATTATTATGTATCTCCTATTAGGATTAACTAATAGTAGTTTTTCTACTAAAATCAAAGATGAAAATCAACATTATTATTTATTGCTATTTATGATATTTGAAAATATTTATGCAATTTCATATATTATGTGTTCATATTAGGAGTGTGGTAAAGATGAAAAAAAAAGAACAAGAAAAAATAGCTGTTTTAATACCTTGTTACAACGAGGAAAAGACAGTAGAGAAAGTAGTGAAAGATTATAAAAAAGCATTACCAGATGCGGATATTTATGTTTATGACAATAATTCGACTGATAACACGGCTAGTATTGCAAAAAAAGCGGGAGCTATTGTAAAATATGAGTATCGCCAAGGAAAAGGTAATGTTATTAGAAGTATGTTTAAAGATATTGATGCGGATTGCTATCTAATGATTGATGGAGATGATACCTATCCTGCTACTCATGCCAAAGAAATGTGTAATTTAATTCTAGAAAAGAAAGCAGATATGGTCATTGGAGACCGTCTATCATCCACTTATTTTACAGAGAATAAGAGACCCTTTCATAATTTTGGAAATGTATTAGTAAGAGGCTTAATTAATAAGCTTTTTAAAAGTAATGTAAGAGATATCATGACAGGATACCGTGCTTTTAGTTATGATTTTGTAAAAACTTTCCCTGTTCTATCAAAAGGATTTGAAATTGAAACAGAGATGACAATTCATGCCTTGGATAAGAACTTTCTATTAAAAGAAATTCCAGTTGATTATCGAGATCGTCCAGCAGGAAGTGAATCAAAATTAAATACATTTAGTGATGGATTTAAAGTACTAAAAACGATAGCACGTTTATTTAAAGAATATAAACCAACGGTATTTTTTAGTCTAGTCAGTCTATTGTTTTTCATTATCTCTCTAGTCTTTGGTGTACCTGTATTTGTGGAGTATTTCAAAACTGGATTAGTACCAAGGTATCCAACTCTGATATTTTCAGGATTTATGTTAATGATTGCTATTTTAATGTTTATCTGTGGTATTATCTTAGAGGTGGTAGTAAAGAAAAATAGACAATTATTTGAACTTATTTTAATAAATACAAAGAAAAATAAATAGAAATGAGTATGTTATGAAAGAAAACAAAAAGAAATTATTGGTCCAAATCTTTCGATTTGGTATCGCTGGAGGTTTAGCCTTTGTTATTGATTATGCTATCTTAATATTATGTAGAGAAGTACTTCATCTTCCAATCTTAGTATCATCAGCGATTGCTTTTTCAATCTCTGTAATCTTTAATTATATCCTAAGTATTATCTGGGTATTTGATGTGGATAAAGAAAAAGATAAGAAAAAGAATTTTATAATCTTTATTTTATTAAGTATCGTAGGATTAATCCTAACAGAAATCATCATGTATATTGGTACCGATATAGCTCATATTCATTATTTAATCGTTAAAATTATTGCAACTGCTATTGTCATGGTCTTTAATTTTATCACGAGGAAAATGTTTTTGGAATAAGTCTTTGAAAGGACTTTTTTTCTTTGCAGTCAATCTGATTAGTGATATACTATTAGTAGCAAAATAGCTTAATGAAAAAGTATTGGTTTCCTTTATATGTTAAAGAAGAAGTAGGTGTTAGGATGAAAAAAGAAAAAATAAGTGTCATTGTATCTTGTTATAATGAAGAACAAACCATTCCCATTTTTTATAAAGAAATGATAACAGTTACGAAAGAAATGAAAGATAATGAATTTGAATTTATTTTCGTTAATGATGGGTCCAAAGATAATACCTTAAGTTTGATAAAAGATTTGGCAAAAAAGGATAAAAGAGTTCGCTTTCTTTCTTTTTCTAGAAACTTTGGAAAAGAGTCTGCCATGTTTGCAGGTCTTGAAAATGCAACGGGAGATTATGTCACGTTAATGGATGCGGATTTACAAGATCCACCTAGTATGTTACCAGAAATGCTTGCTGTGATAAAAAAGGAAGGATATGATTCGGTTGGAACTAGAAGAGTAACCAGAAAAGGAGAACCACCAATCAGAAGTTTTTTTGCTAGATGGTTTTATAAAATTATTAATAAAATGTCGAAAGTTGAGATGGTAGATGGCGCGAGAGATTACCGTTTGATGAAAAGATGTGTGGTAGATTCTATTATCTCTTTAAGAGAGTATAATCGCTATTCGAAAGGACTTTTTAGTTTTGTTGGTTACGACACAAAATGGTTAGAGTATGAAAATGTAAAAAGAGTGGCAGGAGAGACAAAATGGTCTTTTTGGAAATTAGTGAAATATGCGATAGAAGGAATTGTTGCCTTTACAACGGCCCCTCTTTCCTTAGCTTCTATCTTAGGGATTTTAATGTGTATTATTTCTTTTATAGCTATTATTGGTATAGTCATTAAAACACTTGTCTTTGGAGATCCTGTAGGAGGATGGCCAAGTATGGTATGTATCTTATTATTTGTAAGTGGTATTCAACTACTATGTATGGGAATCATTGGTCAGTATCTAGCCAAAACTTATCTAGAGACAAAGAAAAGACCCATTTATATTGTGAAAGAAACAGAAAAAGATTTAAGAAAATAACGAACAAAAAATTTTGGTGGAAGAGGAAATACACGAAAAGCTAGTGTATATGCAAGTTTTTTTCCTATACTTTTATGAATTAAAAAAATGAAAGAATATACAGTTAAAAGGGGGACCATTTTTAAAAGAATTATGTTTGCAATGTAAAATTCATTAAAAAGTAAAAAAGACTTTACTTTTTTTGTTTGCTGTAAAATTTCATTTACTTTCATGTAAAGATTAAATATAATGTATATAAACAAAGAAGGAGAGTAGTTATGAATAACCAAGAATTATCTTATAAATTAAAATATATTTTGCACGAATTAGGTATGAATAAAACAGAATTTTTAAGTGCATGTAGAATTTTTAGTCCTTCTATTTCAAAACCTACTATTCTTAATGCTATTAATGGTAAAAATACGATTGCACCTACTATTGAAACGTTAAGTACCATCATTAAGGTATGCCAGACTTCTGGCAATGAAAAGCTAAAAAATATTTCTTATGATTTTTTGTTAAATGATAATATTCAAGAAGTAGAAGAAATAAATAGTCAAATATATCAAGAAATAGGGTTATCGGATGATGTAATTAATAAATTAAAGCAGTATAACCATCCATTATATTATGATTATGGTAATGTCATTAATTATTATCTTTACCATATGCCAACTAATTATTGGAAGTATCTGGAATATTTTAAAACTACTTGTGACATTATAAATTCCTTAATAAGAGAAGATATTAAATCACTTTGGAAAAACATTGATAATGATGCCTACTTATCCTATTTAGAATACAACTTTAAAAATGTTTATGAAATACTCAATACTATTAGAAATACGAAACAAATTGAAAAGAAAGAAAGCTTAATTGCATTATTAAAAATAGTAAAACAACATTTTAATTACTTACTAAATGAATTCAATTTTAATTTATATAAATTAATGGAAGGGAATGAAAAATAGATGGAAAAAGAAAAAAATATGAACGAACTTATGGATATGGGATTAGATTATATAAAGAATTATGATTTTGCTATAGAAATTATCAGAATCAATTTAAATAATAAAAAATATAAAGGAAAAAAAGAGCAACTGGCTAATGAACTTTTAGATGTTAATACTCCTATTATAGGAAAATATATTCTTTATAAAAATTATTTTGAAGAGGCAGATCCTGATATTTGCTCACGTCTTTTAAAAGAAATTATTCGTAACATTTGGGAGGAAAAGTATTTAAATAATTGTATAAGCCAAGATAATAAAGGAATGAAAACGATTCATACCGATACTATGACAAGTGTTCAAACACTTATCAATCAATTTTATCTATGTGTATGCAATGAAAACAATAGTCAAGAATGGGAAAGTTATAAAAGAGAAAATAATGCTAAATATTTTAGTAAGAAAGCTATGGAAATCATGTATAGAGCTAATCTTGATGCGAAAGATGATGAATTGCCATATCCTATTTTTCATTATTATTTTCACTCTGACAATAAAGATAGTAAGATTATTTTAGATTTTATTAGTCATTATCATACGTTAGGAAATTATATTCCTGTACCTGATGGTTTCAATACACTTCGTAGCGGTAACTATGGAAGTCATGATATGTGGGATATTACTCTTATGAAAATAAAAGAATATTATGATTATGCACTCTTTAATCCTATAAAAGATAATAACCATTCTATCTTGGAGCTTCTGCATATTGATAAAGGATATGACAATACATATAAATGGCTTGCTACCTATGGAAGTCAAGAAAATTTTATGAAAAAGAATTATTTAGGTATGTATATAGAAAATGATGATATACTTTCTGCTTTTAAAGAGAAACATCGTTTTAATCATCCTGAATTAAAAACAAAAGATGATTATTTGGCATATTTTGAAACAATAACAAATCTAATAAAAAAACGCACAGAAACAATTTATGATGAAATGAAGTAAAAAGCAAGGAGCATACATGATTTATATAACTGGTGATACACATAGACATTTTTATTTGTTTAATAGTTTAGAAAAATAGGGATAATATGATAATTATACTGGTGGATGTTGGCATCAATTATTACTGAAACGAAGAAGATAACAACCTAAAAAAAACATTTAAATGATAGGAATATAAAATTATTTTGTATTCAAGGAAATCATGAAGAACGACCTGAAAATATATCAAGTTATAAAGAAGTTAATATGTTTGAAAAAACGGTATTGATAGAAGCTGAATATCCAAATTTAATCTTTGTAAAGAATAGGGATTTTTATAAAATGAATGAAAAATCAGTACTTGTTATAGGGGGTGCTTATTCAGTAGATAAAGAATATCGATTAACATATGGACATAAATGGTTTGAAGATGAACAACTAACAGAAAGAGAAAAGGAAGAAATATTAAATAAGTATAGTGGGAAACATATCGATATTATTTTATCTCATACTTGTCCTTTAAAATATGAACCAACTGAAGTATTTATGAAAGGTGTGGACCAATCTAGGGTAGATAAATCTATGGAAATATTTTTAGATAAAGTAGAAGAAAATATTCATTATGATAAATGGTATTGTGGTCATTTTCATACAGAAAAACAAATCGATAAATTAGAGTTTATGTTTGGAAGAATAAAGTATTTTGATAAAGATGAATTTTATCCAAAATATGATAGTAATGGCAATGAAATAATTAGAGATTATTGTAGCCAAGAAGAACTTATAGAATCTAAATGTCCTCAATGCCAATCAGAAAATATTTGTTTGATAAAAGGAAATGGATTTCATATATTAGGGAGTGATATTATCGGTATTAAGTGTAATCATTGTAAAAAAATATATGGTTTTAATGATGTAAAATATGATTATAATTGTCCAAAAGAATTGTAAACAATTAAAATAAAAGAAGGTATTAGAAATATGTTAGAAAATAATAAATTTGTATGTACTCTTATACAAATGGTAAAAGAAAATGTGATTAAAAATAAAGAACCAATCCATAATCCAATCACTTTAATAGGATTAAATAAAGAAAAAAGGTATCGATTTTTCTGGTGTTTTTTTGATAAAGATTTTAATTCCCAGTATAAGTCTTTCATTAGCTATGGTACTATTGATAAAATGGATTTAGAAAGTGTTTATAAAAAGAAAATAATAATTATAGAAAATGTACATAGCATAGTTGGTAATAAAGAGCAACAAAATAAATTACAGGAATTATTAGATCGATGTTTTAAGTTAAAAATTCAAGTTATCTTATGTAGTGATGAAAGTGTGGATGAATTAGAAATTGATGAAGTTGTTAAAAGTAAAATGTTGTATGGATTAGTAGGGTGGTTCAATTAGATGAAATCGAAATTGATTGTTCGAAATAGTAGGGCATTTCAAAACTGTTTTTGCTTTCATAACGTGAAAGTGGAAATAGGAGAAGATTTAGTAAAGCGAGAAGATAATAAAGTAAAAGATTTTATAAAGAAGTATGGTGATTATTTATTTGATGTGAATTATGATAAATTGAAAGGATTTGCTAATTATCTTCAAATGATTATTGCAAGATGTTATCATATAGAAAATGAAAATTTAACTTTATATATGGATGAATTAGGATTATTTGCTAATAGGGAAAATGAGTATGCCATTGAAGTTTCAAAAAATCATATATTTAAACATTATTTAACCGTTCATATTTATGTAGATAAAATCATAAGAGAGGATGATGGCATCTATGGTATGATAGAGAAAAAGAAAAAACTAATTTATCAATCGAATAAAGAGTATGATAAAAGTAAATATGACGGAGATTGTATACGAAATATTCTTCATAGCTTAACTAGTGAAGAGAAGATACATCAGTGGGTTTTAGGAACATCGGAAGAACAGATAGATAAAATAATGGATTTAGCTCCAGTTCCCTTTCTTTTAAATACAAATAGAAAAGAAATAAAGCAAATAGAATGTATTTATCCATTTGAAGATATTTTAATGCTTACCAAAGATGGATTGCTTGTTGGGACCTCAATCGTTGCTAATAATGTGGCAGAAATATGTCAGTTGACTCCATATAGAACCTATATTATATCTAAAAATGGTGATATTGAATTTTATACGAATACCTCTTTAGACGGATGTACAATGCAAAGTAAGAAAGTAGAATCTATGAATGGTATTTTTATAGCATATCTTGATTATGAAAAGAATTTACATGTAACTACAACAGCCCATCATCATCCTGAAAATGATATTACTTTTAATAATTGCATTGAATTTCAAGTTAGTGATGTCGATGATTTTAATTATGTGGGAAGTTATGACCAAAAGGAGGAGCATAATTTAATCTTAATAACTGGCAAAAAGAAGATTTTGTTATCTTTAGATATGTACGTTGGAAAATAGTATTGAATTTTTATGAATGTATTTTTAAAGTAAAAAACACTTTACTAATATTGTGTTAAAACAAATCCAATGTTACCATATAAATATGGAGGAGGTCGTTATGCAAGTTTATGAAATAGAAAAGTATAGTAATATACAAAATATTAAAATGAAAAAAGGTAACCAATTTATCATTAATCTTACTCATACGGATTTAAAGGAACGAGAGAAAATAATTTGCTTTTTAAGCGGTTTAACTTTTCTAAATGGTACCCTAAAGAAACAAAATAAAGATGAGTTTTTAATAGTAATATAGTAGGAAATAGGAGAAATGATGAAAAATATTTATTCTGAAAAAAATTTGGAAGGATTCGTTTTTGATTTAATGAAATATCTTTATAAAACAAAAGATTATTATGGGGAAAGATTATCAAATGACGTTTTGATTTATAGTATGAATAAAAGATATTATGTTGATGAGGAAAAATCCAATTTTAAATTATCAAATATTCCTGTTTGTATCGAAGAAAACATTAAGATGGAGGATTATTTTGAATTTTGTAATAAAAAAACATTAGCTTTGAGTATGGATTCAAGGTTAAATGAGTATTTATATTATTATGATGTTCCAGGCTGTAAAGAAGTAGCAGAAAAAATCACTAAAATTTTTAATAAGCATGGTTTTTACTATGAATTTGGAACGAATTGGTATTTATATGCAGAACCTAACCCTAAAAAGGAATCGAATTAGAAATACTATATTGATTAATTGTATGAAAACTAAATAAAATGAAAAGAAATGAGATGATGTAGTAATGGTATATATATTTTTAATTATAGCTATTATTTGTGCTTTCTATTTTTTAATGGAACTAGCGAAAACAATGATTGGAAAAATAATCGTAGGCATAATAATAATTGTTCTTTTATGTAAACTAACCAAATTTATAAAAAGATATTATAAATACTTTTTTAAAGTAACAAAGAAATCTATTATCACTTCTTTACTTGTTATACTAGGTGCTATATTTACCAATGAGGTAATGCTTTCATCATTTAGTAACTTTACCCATAAAACAATATATATAATAACAATAGGAATCGTTGTTTATTTGCAGAAAAATCCAGAATATAAGAATAAAAGAGCTTCTGATAAAGAAGAAAAAGAAATCATCAAACAAGAAAAATGTTTCAAAATATGCTTGGAGACAATTGGAAACAAAGAAAAGCTGAATTAGAAGCAAGAATTTCTGATTTACAAAAAGAAGTAAATTCTTTTAAAAATAGTCAAGATAAAAGTTTTAAATTAGAATGGTTAAGTAAATATGGAAGTCAAATTAATATAAATTCAAATTATCATTGTAAAATCCGTAATCTTTTGGATATTAAAAATGAAGATTTAAGATTAGAAATCGTTGAATATACAAAAGATAAATTAAGTACAGATGAACTAAATTTTAAAACACTAGATAGAATTAATGGTTCAAAAGATAATATTAGAATAAATCTTCCTATAAAAATCATTGAAGTACAAATGAATACCGATATCAAAAAATTTATAGGAGAAGGTATAATAAAAAAGTTAGTTGTAGAAGAGTGTAATATTGGTTGGTTCCATGCAGCTTATAATATAATCTGCTATGAGGAAGATTTTCTAGATAGAAATGTAATTCTTATAAATGAAAATGGAATCGTAAAAGAATTGGCAACTGCTGATAAAACCTTTGGTTCACATGATAATACATTTAATAATTATGGTGCGATTAATCTTTTTGATGATGGCAATCGTATTTTAAAAGATTATAGGTAATATTAATAATTGCAGAATTCAATGGATTAAGAGATAGTTCAAAATTAGCTTATAATGAAACATAAATCATTCTATAAAATTTAGTGAAAGCTAGAAATTAGAATGATTTTTTAAAATAAAAGTGATATCGTTTTTTGACTATCTTTTTATAAGTTTTTAAATGTCGTTATAATCTTTATTTATAATTACTTACGGCATTTTTCTTGTTGAAAGATATTCATATATATTTTTATAATTTCTTATATTTTTGTTATCAAAAGTAGTAAATTGGTAGTAAAATTTAGAAAATTTTAAAGTATTAATTTAGAATATTAAAAAAATACTATGCAATGTCATAGTATCGAAGTATAGTTTATAGGCGAGACTAGTGGCTATAGTCACTAAAGTCTTCGCCATAATAAGGATAGTATTACCCTTATTATGTAGCGTGTAGCATGTAGCAACTTTTTTAATAATATAATTTTTTAAATTAAAGTTGTTTTTAAAAATCCTTTACATCTTTTATACTAATATTTTTTTAATTTTATTTACTATTTTTCCATAATTTAAATCATTTTCTAATTCATTAATATCTATCCACTTATAACTAGATAGTTCCTCTTCCTCTATTTTTATTTTAGGAATTCTATCTACAATAAATAAATATCTAAAATCAAAATGATAATGTGCTGGTAAGTTTAATCTTTCGTTATATTCAATTAAATGAGTATCAATATCAATTGGAATTTGTTCATTTTCAGATAATTTTAATTGTTCAAATCTATTTAAACCTGTTTCCTCTATAATTTCTCTTTTAGCAGTCTGTAATGGGCTTTTTTCATTATCATTAACATGTCCACCTGGATATAAAAACATTTTTAAATCTTTATGGAATAAAACTAAAAATTTATGTTCTTCTTTGGCATAAATAAAACCTCCAGCAACTACATGCCCGTTAAAGTTATTCCAATCAATTATATTTTTATCCTTTGATTCTTCTAGATAATTCAATAACCTAGATTGTCTTTCTTTTTCTTCAGGAAAAAATAACAAGTAATCATCTAAAATTTTTAATAATTTATTTTTCATGCAAGCCTCCAATATTTTATATAATTCTTCATTTGTTCGATTGTTTTTATATGCTATTAATAGTATAATATCTATTGGAATATTTAGTTAGTTTGGGTACTATTCTCCTTTACTTTATAAAAGTGGAAGGAGGTGAAATTATGAGAAAATCAGAGAAATATCTTTGTACTATCATAATACTCCTTATTATTGTGATTTTAATCATTTTAATAAAAATAGTACCAACTGTATAAGTCGGTACTAAAACAAATATTTTTGGAATAGTACCTAACTCGTCAAAACTAGGTATTCCTTTTTTATTTTATGCAAGTTCCCTTGACATATTCATAATAACACATTTTATAATTATTGTCAAAAATTCATATCAGAAAAAATGTATCATTTTTATGTAATTGTATGAAGATTTTATATAAAGTAGTAAATTAGTAGTAAAATAAGATATTAGATTATTCATACATCGTTTAAAATAAAGAATTCACATCGAAAATCAAAGTTTTTGTGCTATAAATTATAGTTTATCCTATATATTATTCTAAGAAGTGGAATGAAATTTATAAGTATAAAAAAAAGAATGGTACATATAAGATTGCCTGTTTTATAAGGAAAAACTAGTGTTGATGTACCATCTTCTTCTCCTACTATTTCATAATTTTATAGAATATGAATTTTTGGGAAGAGTAGACTAAGATTTCTATACTTTATGATTTGATTCTTTTCACGATTGAAGCTATTATAAAATCCATAAACAGATGATGTACGAGAGAAGATTTTATTTATATTTACCAGAAGAGTTGTTTGAATGAATTAAATTACTTGTGTGCTTTTATAATATTTCTATCAAAAAATTAATGGCAGAATGATTAAAATAGGATATATTGATATGCTAGATACAAAAAGAGTTACATTAAAATGATAGGGTTAGGTGATGAATAAGAAGATAATCATTTTTAAATTAAGGGAGATCTATGGTAGTCAGTAATAGGATTCGACGTATTAGAGATATATGTAATAATATTTAAAGCTATAGAATTTATTGGAGATATGAAACTCTATTAAAGTTTAAAGGAAACGAAAAAGGATTTAAATAAATAGATAAAAGAATAATATATTCAAATTCTCTTACTTTATTTAAGCGTAAAGAATGCACGAAAAGCTAGTATATATGCTAGTTTTTTTTTCATATACTTTTATGAGGTGAAAAAATGAAAGAATATACAGTTCAAAAGGGGGATACTTTATATGGTATTTCAAAACAATTTGGTATGAGTATTAATAGTATTAAAAAATTAAATAATTTTACAACGAGTAATCTAGAGGTAGGACAAGTATTACAAATAAGAGAAAATGGAAGTCCCACTACTTATACGGTTCAAAAAGGGGATAATCTGTATGACATCTCCAAAAAATTTCAGATTCCAGTTTCTGAATTGATGAAAATCAATAATCTTACCACTGATTCTCTTCAAATTGGTCAAGTTTTAAATCTAGTACAAAATGATTTAGCAGGGGAAGAGGAAATCATCGTGATGCCAATTTATGAAAATTATACGGTAAAAAAGGGAGATGATTTATACTCGATTGCGAAACGATTTAATACCTCAGTAGATCAAATTATAAAAGATAACAATTTAACCAGTAATCTTTTATCCATTGGCCAAGTATTAAAGGTAAAAATAGGAGAAGAAGAAATTGGAATTGAGGAATGTTTTGGAGAAGGATATGAGAATTTAGGAAAAAGATATTTAGAACATACTGTAACAAAAGGAGATAGTATTTATTCGATTGCAAGAAATTATAATACAACAGTAGATAATATCATAAAATTAAATAACTTAAAAAATACGAATTTAAGTTTGGGACAAGTATTAAAAATAAAGGAGATTAATTAATGAAAAATATTACATTTGATGAATTTAAAAAATTAGATGAATATCAAGATTTTGAAAAAGAAAATCCTTCGTATGGTTTTTTAAAAGTACAAGTTTTTACGGCAGATCAAGCGATACCACTTCCTGATGTAGAGATATTTGTAACGAGAGAATATGGAGATTATAACATAACTTTTTTTAAAGGAGTAACGGATTCTAGTGGAATTGTCGATAATATTGAATTACCATCCCCTGGAGGAGATTATAATATTGAAACACAAGAAATACCAAAATATGCTTTGTATGATATTTCTGCTTGTTGTGAAAGATTAAATACCATAAAAAAATACAAGGTAGAAATATTTAGTGGTGTAAAAATTGTACAATATGTTAAGATGAATAAAGAGGGTGCCGTTTAATGCCCACACATGTAAGAAAACCGTCCATACCAACTAATATTGTCGTTCATTTAGGAGCACCAGATGATGCTACTGCTAAAAATATTACCGTTCCTTTTCAAGAATATATTAAAAATGTAGCTTCCAGTGAAGTTTATCCAACGTGGCCACTAGATGCGATTAAAGCCAATATTTTAGCACAAATATCCTTTGCCTTAAATCGAGTTTATAATGAGTGGTATCGCTCAAAAGGGTATGACTTTGATATTACTTCGTTACCAGAATATGATCAAACCTTTATTGAAGACCGAAGTTTTTATGAAGAAATTGTAAGAGAAGTCGATACGATTTTTAATAATTATATTGTAAGAGAAGGGCAAATACAACCTCTTTTTGCACAATATTGTGATGGAAAAGTAACGACCTGTCAGGGACTTTCTCAATGGGGAAGTGTCACGTTAGCTCAACAAGGAAAATCTCCAACAGAGATTTTAAAATATTATTATGGGGATGATATATCGATTGTTTATAACGCTCCTTTATCTGCTAATATATTATCCTATCCAGGTTTTCCAGTTCAACTTGGGGACGCAGGAGATCGCGTATTAATCATAAAAAGACAACTAAATCGAATTAGTAATAATTATCCAGCGATTCCTAAAAATGACGATAGTCCTTACTTTACAGTAGAAACGGAAAATAGTGTCAAAGCATTTCAAAATATTTTCAACTTAGAACCAAATGGAATTGTAGATAAAGGAACATGGTATAAGATTAAATATATCTATAATAGTGTAAAGCAAATATCAGATCTTTATTCAGAAGGGATTTCTGCAGAAGAAGTAGAGCAATTATATGCCAATGAATTGAAATATTTAGATCAAGGAATTTATATTAGACTTTTGCATTATTTATTACGTTCTTTGGCCTTTTTTGATGAGGAACTTCCTTTTCTTGGAACAACGGGTAATTCCGTCTTTGATGAAAATACTGTAAAGATGGTACTAGCATTCCAAAAAAAATATGGACTTCCTGCAACTGGTGTAGTAGACCGTTATACTTGGGGAAAATTAGTGGATGCCTATAATGAATTAATAGAAAATATTCCTGAGAAATACTTAAGTTATGAAGATGAATTTTATGGAGGAAGAATTTTATCAGTAGGAATTAGTGGAGAGGATGTTCGTAGACTTCAAAGGTTTCTTTTGAAAATTTGTAGAGAAAAAAGAAATATCCCAGGAGTTAGAGTGACTGGAACCTTTGATGAATTAACAGAAAGTTCCGTAAAAAAGTTACAACAGATTCTGGAATTGCCAGTAAATGGTTTTGTCGGTGCTGTTGTTTGGAACCAAATTGTAGATTATGCTAATAGCAAGGAACCTTAAGAAGTTGAAAAATAAGAATATCTAAAAAGTAAATTAGAGTAGATGATAAGGCGTATTCGTGATAGTTATTATTCTTTATAAAACAAATTGAAAATAGGAATTAGGCTTGATAACGGATTTGCTTTATGTTATATTTTATTTGAAAGGAAGCAAAAGATGAGTATAAAAAATGAAAAAATAGAATTAAATCAAGAAAGAGAAAAAAAGATACTAAAATTGATTGGTGAGTTTAAAATAAAAAATAGAAGATTTTTAACAAAAGAAGAAATGAGAAAAATATTGGATAGTAATGGTGTTTCCAAATTATCTTTTCGTTTAAGAAGAAATATAAAAGATGTAGCAAATAGAGGATTGAATTTCGAAGAATTAGAAAAGGCATTTCCAGATAAAAAAGAACATTTAAGTGAAGAAGAGAAAGATTTCTTAAGAATAAGCTTTTATTCTTCTTTTGAAGAATTAACTAGTAATTTTATGTTTATTTGTCAAGAAGAATTACTAGACTCTGCTAGAATGAGTGAAGTATTAAAGGAGATACAACCCAAGTTGAAAAGATTATATCATTTTATGTATGATAGAAGTGTTATTGTAGACACTGACTTTTATGATTTTTGGTATCATGAACATCCAATGGAAGTAAAAAAAGAAAACTGTATTCAAAAAAGGAAATAGTTAGTTTAAAACGATATTATTTTATGAAAGACGAGGTAGTATGTTAAAAAAAGGCATTCTACTTTTTTGATGATATTGAAATATCTAATAATAAATTATCAACACAAATCAATTAGCACTCTAGCTTGACAATTGCCAATTTTAGAGTATAATACATAACAAGAGGTGATAACTATGTATGGTTATAAGGAAGATGAAAAAGAGGAAAATGTCTTAGAAAAATATGGTCGTAATATTACTCAAGATGCGAAAAACGGGAAAATTGACCCTGTTATTGGAAGAGATGAAGAAATTAGAGGAATTACCCGGATTCTTTCTAGAAAAACAAAAAATAATCCGGTATTAATTGGAGAGCCAGGTGTTGGAAAAACAGCCATTGTAGAAGGGCTTGCTCTTCGAATCGAAAAGGGAGATGTACCAACTAGTTTAAAAAATAAAACAATATGGGAACTTGATTTGGCATCATTAATCGCTGGAGCTAAGTTTCGTGGTGAATTTGAGGAAAGACTAAAGAAAGTACTAAAAGAAGTAAAGACAAGCGATGGGGAAATCATTATGTTTATTGATGAGATTCATACGATTGTTGGAACAGGAAATGCGGATGGAGCAATGGATGTCTCTAATATTTTGAAACCAATGCTTGCTCGTGGAGAAATTCATGTCATCGGTGCTACTACTTTAAATGAATATCGTATGTACATTGAAAAAGATGGTGCCCTTGAGCGAAGATTTCAAAAAATAAAAGTATCAGAACCAACTGTAGAAGATACGATAACAATACTTCGAGGTTTAAAAGAAAGATTTGAAATTCATCACGGTGTATCTATTCAAGATAAAGCTTTAATTTCGGCAGCTACTTTATCCAATCGTTATATTACGGATCGTTATTTGCCAGATAAAGCTATTGATTTAGTAGATGAAGCTTGTGCTACGATAAGGGTCCAAATGGATTCGGTTCCAACAGAACTTGATAAATTAACAAGAGAAATTATGAAACTTCAAATTGAAGAAGAAGCAATCAAAAAAGAAAAAGATGAAATGTCTCTAAAACGAAAAGCACAAATTCAGGAGGAATTAGAACAATTAAAAGGAAAAGAAAAGCAATTAAAAGATGCTTGGGAGGAAGAAAAAAATAGAAATTTAGAAATAAAAGAATTAAAGAAAGAATTAGAAACCAAACGTTTTGAATTAGAACAAGCAGAAAATAATTATGATTTAGAAAATGCCGCTATTTTAAAACATGGTACGATTCCAAAATTAGAAAAAGAACTTACAGAAAAGAGAAATCTAAGTAATCATAAGATTTTAAGTGATACCGTAAATCAAGATTCGATTGCTAGTGTTATTTCTAAATGGACGAATATTCCCATTTCCAAATTAATGAGTAGTGAAAAGGAGAAATTACTTCATTTAGAAGAAAATATGAAACAATTTGTAGTGGGACAAGATTCTGCGATAAAATTAGTTTCGGATGCGATTATGAAAAGTCGTAGTGGTATCAAAGATCCGAATCGTCCTATTGGTTCCTTTTTATTCCTAGGACCAACAGGGGTTGGTAAAACAGAAATCGCAAAAACGCTAGCATATTTTCTATTTGATGATAAAACCCATATGATTCGTATTGATATGAGTGAATACATGGAGAAGTTTTCGGTATCCAGATTAATTGGTTCTCCTCCTGGATATGTAGGGTATGAAGAAGGGGGACAGTTAACGGAGGCAGTAAGAAGAAATCCTTATAGTATTGTCTTATTTGATGAAGTAGAAAAAGCTCATCCAGAAGTTTTAAATTTACTATTACAAATACTAGATGATGGAAGAATAACCGATTCGAATGGGCGTACAGTAGATTTTAAAAATACGATTATTATTATGACTTCTAATATTGGTAGTGAACATATTTTAGAGGGAAATAGTCATTTAGTAGAGAATGAATTAAGAAATTACTTACGTCCTGAATTATTAAATCGTATTGACGAAATTATTGTATTTAATGTCTTAGAAAAAGAACAACTTAATAAGATATTAGATAAGATTATTACAGAAATAGAGGAAAGATTAAAACATCTTTGTATTCATATTAAATTAACAGATAGTGCAAGAAGTGAATTAATAGAGGAAGGATTTGATAAGAATTTTGGAGCGAGACCATTAAAAAGAGTGGTGAGTAGAGTGTTAGAAGCTTCTTTAGCTAAAATGATTATTTCATCTGAAATTAAAGAAAAAGATACCGTAATTTTAGATTATCAAAATGAAGAATTTTCAATTCGAAAAGCGAATAAAGATAAAATGTAAGTGTTTTATTCAAGACTATTTTTTTAAAAATTAGTCTTTTTTGTTGTGCAAAAAAAACTTTTGTGATATTATACCATTATAGAATAAAATAGGTGGTGTTTTGTTATGGAGATAAAAAAGGGCATTTCTCAGATGGCTGAATATCCTAATATGGAAATTAATTATGTAGTACCTTCTGATGGAAAAATGTATTATGTATTAAAAGATGGAGAACTAAAAAATGGTTCCATCATAGCAACTCTTGATCCAAAAAGAGCAGTAGATGAGAAGGTATTATGTGATAGTATTGGTGTTTTTAAAGAGGATGGTTCTGTATTAATTGATTTTAATAAAAAGGATATAAAAAAAATAACCAATGATTTATTATTAGTAGTGAATGCATGTCCTATCTCAAATGAAGTGATAAACGCCCAGGCAAGTAGAAATGATGCTACTGCTAACAGTACTTTGAAAGAAAATCAGGTTTCTATTGTAGATGCCATGATGAAAGAAATGGGAATTACAGGTTCTATGGTATTTTCTAATCCTTTTGAGGAAGCGAATGTCTATAAGATGGATAGTTATAATAATAAAGTTGGTATTGATTGTAGTTTTATTGGAAAAAGCGATAAAGAATTATTTTTTCATACGAACGATATAAATACACAAAGTACAAAAATAAATTATACAGAAGTAGATAGTTTAGTATCAGAGAAGGAAACTCCTACTATAGATAGTATTCCTGCTATGAATAATGACATAGAAAGTATGGATCAAAACGAATTAAAATTAGATATTGGTAGTGATATATTAGATGGTTTTCAAAAACCAGAATCAGAAGAAGAAAAATCACAAGCAGATGAATTAATAGATGACGTTAATAATAGGATGGAAAGTACAGATGAAATAGTGGAAGAAAAACAGGATGCAGAACTTATGAATGTAGATAGTGTACATACTGTAGAAGAGGTCGCTGTTAGTGAGAATAAAGATCAAGTTTTGGATAATGCAATCGCTGTCATGAAAAAAATGATAGGGGAAACTAGCAAATTGAATGAGAAGATAGAAAAGTTAGAAAAAGAATTAGAGGAAAAGAATAAACTGCTAGAGGCACAAGAATCTAAGAAAAATGAATTAAATTCTTTATTAACAGAAGCAAATGAAGTACTAGAAAATATTGATGAATAAATAAAATAAGGAGTAGTAAATTACTTCTTTTTCTATGGTTAAAATATCTTAATGAAAAATTAGAAGGCATCATATAATAGGTTGTAAGAGTCAGTTTTTATGTCAATAATTTTTGAAAATGTCCTGAAATTTCCAAAACATCAACGGGAAAAT